>CAZJYL010000045.1:0-12353 GCA_964550265.1 uncultured Bacteroidaceae bacterium | reverse complement strand
CTCTTGAAGTTAAAGAAACAAATCTTAAGGAAAAAGTAAGTGAACTATCCGAAATAATTGCCGAAACAGAAAAAGAAGAAGAGGTATTGCTTAAAAAATCCGAAAAAGCCAAAGCCATTATCGAAGAACGCTATTTAAATGCGTATAACCGTATTCGCAAAAATGTAAGAAACGGATTGGCTGTGGTTAAAATTGAACGGCAATCATGCGGTGGTTGTTTCAGTAAAATTCCTCCACAAAGGCAAATGGAAATAAAAATGCACAAAAAGGTTCTTGTTTGTGAATATTGCGGGCGTATTTTAGTAGACGAATCTATATCGGAAGCAGTAAATAAAAAATAATAAAAAAGAGGGTAAAAACCCTCTTTTTTTGTTTTACTAAAAATAGTCTTAAAACTTTACCCCCATTGTAATAATAACACTTGAGCGTTTCAAATCAATTAAGACCGGATCAAGCTTTTTACCCATTAAATCAATGATGGAAGCATTGTATAAGTCATGGCTTTCATTCTTCATCAAGTAATTAAATGCTAAATCTATATAATAATTTTTTTCTCTGATTCCCAGTCCTGCCGTTATGTTTTTTACAGAGTAGTCTTCTGCAAAACTGCCTGCATAAGGAGAACCATAATGAGCAAAACCGGCTCTGATTGCAAAAGCATTTAATTTTACTTCACCGCCAATTTTAAAATTATTCGCCATAGTATATTTTAACTGAATTGCCTCGTTGGCATCAAAAAAATCAAATTCTGCATTTCTTGCACGGAATTTAGACTGGCTATAATCAACCATTTCATATTCTGCGGAAATAGCTGCTATTTTACCAATAACAAAAGACATTCCGGCGTTAACACGCATTGGAGTTGTTAATTTATAATCATATATCCCTTGTGGCGATTTTGACTCATATCTGCCCGTGTCTAAATCTGACTTTATCAGGCGGCTGTAAGAATCGTGAAGAGCAAAAAATGTTGGGGTATGAACAGCGGCTGAAAGACGAACCCAATCAGCAATTCTATATATCATTCCAAATTTAAAATTAAAGCCGGACCCAAATGTTGAAAGATGGTCATTAACAGATAGAGATTTAAAATAATCAATAGTATCTGCCACGTCAACTTCTTTATAATATGAGTCTTCTTTATAATTCAAAAATGGGAATCCTAAAGTTGAACCCAGATAAAACTTATCATTATAATTTCCGCCAAAACTTAACACCATCTCATTTATACCACCAGAGGTGTTAATGCTTTTTTGTTGCATAACTCCTCCTTCAAAAGCTTTGACATAATCATAATTTGTGCTCCCAGGATTGAGCAAATATGCATTCCAGGCCAAATCGGTATCAAAAGAATTCAAGTCATTATGTTTATGCCCATTTGCCAAATACTGAAAAACATCCAATATTGAGCTTTCTGAATTTTCGCCTCTCATTAAATAACTATTATTAAAATCTGCAAGACGATTAACTCCAAAACCAAATTGAACATTTTTCCATTCAGCTTTATCTACGCTTGTCGATATATCTCCGGAAAATACCATGCCGAAGTTTGGAATTGAAAAAGAAGCTTTACTATCTTCAACTGTTGTAGATTTATAAAAAGAAGCTGTATTAGAAAATGAAATTTGAGGAGAAAACATTATTTCTGATGATTTGTAAACTCCGATGCCTGCAGGATTTACACTCAAAGTTGAAAAGTCTGCACCCAAAGCCGAAAATGCTCCTCCCATGGAAGAAAATCTAGCAGTGCCGCCGTTCATCAGAAATGAATATCTAAGTGCATCAGTTTCATTTTGCGCAAAGCCGGCAAAACTTATAATGAAACCTAATGCTATGATTGCTATCTTTTTCATGATTATTAATATTTTAATATTCAATAAAGTATCAAAGTTTAACGACGACCGCTACTAGAACTTCCACCTCCAAAGCTACGGCTTGAAGATGATGAGCTACTTGAGCCCGAATAACTGCTGCTTGACGAGCTACTTGGACGAGAATAGCTGCTGCTACTTGAGCTGCTGGAACTACTTGGACGTGAGTAACTGCTACTACTTGATGAACTGCTAGAGCTGCTTGGGCGTGAATAGCTGCTGCTGGAATTGCTTGGACTTGAATAACTGCTACTACTATTGGAGCTGCTTGGTCGTGAGTAACTACTGTTGCTGCTGGAACTACTCGAACTGCTTGGGCGTGAATAGCTGCTGCTGGAATTGCTTGGGCTTGAATAACTGCTACTACTACTGGAACTGCTTGGTCGTGAGTAGCTGCTAGAACTGCTGGAGCTGCTTGGACGTGAATAATTGCTTGAGTTACTTGAACTACTTGAGCTGCTAGGGCGAGTATATGTATTATTTGAGCCTGAGCTTGAAGGTCTTTGGTAATTTGAATTGCTCGGACTGTTATATTCGTTACTCGACTGAGGTTTGCTGTAGTTTGGTGAAGTATATGTCTGTACAGGACGCTGAGTTGAAGTATTATTTGAGCTGTTATTCGTACGCGAGTTAGTATTGTTGTTTACAGGATTTTGTGTTCCGGTGGTAGGACGGGTAACATTAGTATTTACATTATTATCCGGTTTAACTACATTGTTATTAGTAGGACGGGTAACATTATTATTCACATTATTATCAGGCTTAACCACGTTGTTATCCGGGCGGGCAACATTATTATTAACATTATTGCTCGGTTTAACCACGTTGTTGTCTGGACGGGTAACATTTGTGTTAATGTTATTATCAGGCTTGGCTATAGTAGTATTGTCCGGGCGGGTAATGTTTGTATTAGTTGTAGTATTGTCACGCGAAAAAGTACTTGTGGAAGTAGAGTTTGAAATATTGTTTGTAGTAACATTTCCTCTGTCAACGAATTTTGAAGTATTTTGTCTTATTCCGCTATTATTAACATTTTCAGCACTAAGTTGATTTTCGAAACGGGATCCAAATGTAGAAGAAGAGGTGGTAATAGGATTAGTATTATTATTCGTACCGGGATCGGGTCTTGGATTTGAACCGCCTCCTATGCTGTTGCCACGCGGGCCATAGTAAAGGTCATTGCTTGAATAATAGTCATAGCTGTTATAGTAATAGTAGTTACTGCCATACATTCCATTGTAATATCCATCCCAATAGCCATCGTAATAACCGTTCCAGTAACCATTGTGGTATCCGTTGTGATATCCCCAGCCATATCCGCCATATCCATAGTAGTAAGGATAACCCCAACCATAGGAGCTATGATAAGGATAACCCCAGCCGTAATAATGATAGTAAGGATAGTTCCAACCCCAGCCCCAGTAGCTATATCTGTATGGTCTATACCACCATGAATAGGTGTAATAAATAGAAACGCCATAATAATAAGGGTCATAATTATACCAATAAAGATTGGTATAATATGGGTCATAATAATCAAAGCCATTATATCCTCCATAGAATCGGCGTAAACGAGAAGAATATTCGTAGTCGTAATAGTCGCCATAATAATTATTGGTGACATAGTTTACGCCTTTCTCGTCTGTATAGGTTTCGGTTGTAGAATAAGGTTGATTATTGTCATCATAATAACCCTGATCATTATTGTTGTCAACATATTGGGTATCGTCTTTATATGAAGATGTTGTATAACCAACATTGGCACTGTTATCAGACTTAACAGGCACTACTTTTGCAACTGCATCTGTTCTTGAATAATACACATCGTCATAAGGATTTGATGTATAATAATTTACTGTGCAGCTGGAGAAAAGCAGGACGAAAACGCCAAAAACCAAAAAATAAATTGCTCTTTTCATTTCTTTGTCCTCCGAATTTTATTTAGTACTTTTGTTTTGAATTAATTAATCAAATATCATACCAAAATGGGCAACAAAATCACACCAAGAAGTGAAAATTATTCTCAATGGTACCTCGACATAGTACAACACGCCGGTTTAGCCGAGAATTCAGCAGTGCGCGGGTGCATGGTAATAAAACCATACGGTTTTGCCATTTGGGAGCGCATGCGTGATGAATTAGACCGAATGTTCAAAGCCACAGGGCACACAAATGCATATTTTCCAATTTTCATACCAAAATCATTTTTCTCAAAAGAGGCAAGTCACGTTGAGGGTTTTGCCAAAGAATGTGCTGTTGTAACACATTATCGTTTAAAAAATTCACCTGATGGCAAAGGAGTTATTGTTGATGAAGAGGCAAAATTAGAAGAAGAACTTATTGTACGCCCAACATCTGAAACTATTATTTGGGACACATATAGATCATGGGTTCAATCATATCGCGATTTACCATTATTAATAAATCAGTGGGCAAATGTTGTAAGATGGGAAATGAGGACCCGCCTGTTTTTGCGTACTGCAGAATTTTTATGGCAGGAAGGGCATACCGCTCATGCAACTGAACAAGAAGCTATTGAAGAAGCCGAGCGTATGCTGAATGTTTATGCATCGTTTGCCGAAGACTGGATGTCGATACCGGTTTTACAAGGGATAAAATCAGAAAATGAGCGCTTTGCCGGTGCCGTTGAAACCTATTGTATCGAAGCCTTAATGCAGGATGGAAAAGCCTTGCAGGCAGGAACATCTCATTTTTTAGGTCAAAATTTTTCAAAAGCTTTTGATGTTAAATTTTTAAGCAAGGAAAATCAGCTGGAATATGTTTGGGCTACATCGTGGGGAGTGTCCACAAGGCTTATGGGGGCGTTAATCATGACGCATAGCGATGATAAAGGATTGGTATTACCACCTACATTGGCTCCAATTCAGGTAGTTTTGGTTCCCATTTTTAAAAATGAAGAGCTTAAACCTAAAATAATTGAATATTTACAAGGAATTGAAGCTGAATTAAAAACGAAAAAAATTGCCGTTAAAGTAGATGACAGCGAAAATTATTCTCCCGGATATAAATTTGCCGAGTATGAAATGAAGGGTGTTCCGATCAGAATTGCCATTGGTGCCAGAGATGTTGAAAATAACACAATAGAAGTTGCCCGCCGGGATACTTTAACAAAAGAAACCGTTGGCCGTGAAGGTATTGCTGATTACATTTTTGCATTATTGGTTGACATACAGCGGAATTTATATCAAAAGGCACTTGATTACAGAAACAGTATGACCCACACAGTTGATAACTGGGATGAATTTGTTGACATAATAGAAAACAAAGGTGGGTTTGTATATGCCCATTGGGATGGAACAAAAGAAACCGAAGAGAAAATAAAAGAACTGACAAAAGCTACCATAAGGCTTATACCACTTGAAGAAGGTGAGCCGGGAAAATGTGTTCTCACAGGCAAACCATCTATAAAAAGAGTTTTATTTGCCAAAGCCTATTAATATGCAGCGAAAACTTGATGAGTTTAAGCGTTTGCTTGAAATCATGGATAAATTGAGAGAACAATGTCCATGGGATCGTAAACAAACCAATGAATCTCTCAGATATTTAACCATTGAAGAGATGTATGAACTTGGTGACGCCGTCCTCAATAACAACGATACTGAGATAATGAAAGAGCTGGGCGACCTTATGCTTCATATTGTTTTTTACTCAAAAATCGGTTCGGAAAAAGGCACTTTTGATATGGGCGATGTGTTGTTTAATATAAATGAAAAGTTAATACGCAGACATCCTCACATCTTTGGTAATGTGGAAGTTTCAAACGAAGAAGATGTAAAAGCCAACTGGGAAAAAATAAAAATGATCGAAGGCAGAAAAAGTGTATTAGAGGGCGTGCCCAGTGGGCTACCAGCCATGGTAAAAGCTTTTAGAATGCAAGAGAAAGTTAAAGGAGTTGGTTTTGAATGGGAAAAAACCGAACAGGTTTGGGATAAAGTACAGGAAGAGTTAGCCGAACTTAACGAAGAAGTTAAGGATAATACTTCTCAGGATAAGGTAGAAGAAGAATTTGGAGATGTATTATTTGCTTTAATAAACTATGCAAGATTCATAGGCGTAAATCCTGAAAATGCACTTGAAAAAACCAATAAAAAATTTATTAAGCGATTTACTTATATTGAGCAGGAAGCAGCAAAAATGGGCCGGACTTTAAGCGAAATGACTTTAGAAGAAATGGATGCTATCTGGAATAAAGCGAAAGAAAGCAAATAACATTTAACTTATTTTTAAATTACAACCTCCATCAAAGGTAATTCCCTTTTTTTATTTTTTTTATATTTGTATTTATAAAATAAATGATTATGGGGAAAATTACTTATTTTACGGGGTTGTTTCTTTTTGTATTGTTTTCGTTAAATGCACAAACAGAAAATGACATTAACGAACGTGTTTTAAAAAGCCAGTTAGCTGATTATAATATTGCAAAACCTTATTTTGAAGAGGCTTACGAAATGTACCCCTCTATTCCAAAAGGGATAATTGAAGCTGTTTCTTATGCTAATGCCCGTTTTTATAATGTTCCTGAAACTGAAGACCTTTCAAGTGAAGGATTGCCTCAGTATTTGGGCGTAATGGGTTTAATTTTTGACGGTAAGGATTATTTTAAAGAGAATGGAAAGTTAATTGCCTCTATCACAAATATAAATGAAACAGAATTACAGAATCAAAACGTCAGGGGGCAAATATTGGCATGGGCTGGTGCTTTTGATAAATTATCAAAAGAAAAAGGTATATCAGGGAAAAAAATTGAAGATTATATTCCGGTCTTGATAACATTAAGCGAAATTCCATGGGAAAAAGGCGATTTGGCAAACGCATTTGCCATGTATTCGCATCTGTATATGGTTTTTAGCTTTTTAAAAGACCCCTATTGGGAAGGATTATGCAAATTCAACATTGAAAATTTTGAGTTGTCGGATATTTTCACTGCGAATACGCTCAAAATACTGCAATCTCAAAAGGTGGAAATTTTCTCTTCCGGCGTAATAAACAACGAGGGAATTTTAATGGACAGATATGGAATTAAAAATTTACGTTCAACTGATTATCCGCCGGCCATAGAAGATTTAACTACCTGTAATTTTAGTTCCAGAAATGGAGTAGCTGTTTCAGCCTATGTTTTGCATACCGTGCAAGGCTCGTATTCGGGTTGTATTAGCTGGTTTAAAAATTGTTCCGCCAGCGCCAGTACACATTATGTCATGAGAAGTTCTGATGGGCAGGTAACACAAATGGTACTTGAGGCAAACAAAGCATGGCACGTGCGAAACGAAAATCCATATACAATCGGCACCGAGATGGAAGGCTATATAAGCAGCGCTTCATGGTACACCGAGGCTGTTTATACCAGTCATTCAAATCTTGTGAGAGATGTATGTAACAGCGGATATGGAATTAATCCGTTGCGAACATTATTTAGAGATACTCTTGACGATGGCACTGCATTAGATGACGGCGTACACGTATTGGCCGGCTCAAGTTATTGTACAAAAATAGCAGGACATCAGCATTATCCAAACAATGACCATACGGATCCGGGAAAGCATTGGTGCTGGGATTATTTTTTCAGAAAACTAAACAATACCACACCTGTTACAACATATACTTCAGCAACCGGATCTTTTTACGATTCAGGCGGACCCGGTGGTCAATATAATAATGATGAAAGAAAAATATGGAAAATTGCACCACCAAATGCAGCATCGGTAACGCTGACATTTTCATCCTTTGATATTGAACACAACTACGATTTTTTATATATCTACGATGGTCCTGATGTTTTTAGTCCTCGAATTGGAAGATATAATACAATAGCACCAACAACAGTAACCGCAAACAGCGGGGTAATGACAATAGAATTCCGAAGCGATTGTGCCACAACAAAAGATGGGTGGGCAGCCACATGGACAAGTGGGGCTACAGATGCTACACCTCCAACAACCTCAATATCAACAAACGGCATCTGGAAAACAAGTGATTTTACAGCCAATATAAGCGACATAGATAATGCAGGAGGAAGCGGAATCCAAAAAGGATATTATCAGGTGCTCGAAAATATAGGTACAGAATGGCGGGCAAATGCCAGCAGGGGCTTTTTTGCAGATAATTTTGATGCATTAAACAGCGATTGGACTCAAAATCTTGGAACATGGAGTGTTGTATCGGGGTCATTGTGGCAAAGCGATACCACAGCAGGCAACACTAATATTTATGCATATTTAAACCAGGAATTATCCAACAGAACATTGTATCATTTCAGTGCCATGGTTCCGGGTTCATCTAAAGTGAATAAACGGTTCGGGTTTCATTTTTTCTGCGATAGTGCTTCTTTAAGCCAAAGAGGAAACGGATACTTCATCTTTTTCAGGCTTGAAACCGACAAATTAGAGTTTTATAAAGTAACCAACAATACATTTTCGCAAGAATTAGTAGTTCCAAACATTGTTACAAACTTAAATCAATGGTATGATATTAAAATCATTTTTGACAGAATTACCGGTCAGATATGGGTATACCGCAATGACATTCTTATTGGAACATGGACTGATTCAACTCCTTATTCAACTGGAGGGAAATACATATCATTCCGCACAGGCAATGCCCAACTGAAAGTTAATGAATTAAAGGTTTACAGAAGCAGAACTAATACAGTAAACGTTTTAGTTGGGCCCCAAGCATCAAAGGATATTCGATATGAAAATCCGTCTCCTACAGTTTTTGGCGCAAAAATTAAATCTATTTGCCAGGATGTGGCCAATAATATTTCAACCATTGATTATCATGATTTGAATATTGATTTTACAGAGCCATTTACTATATCGACAGTTAACGATGGCATTGGCGCCGACGAAGATATTTCACACACCTCAACGTCCTTGCAGGCAAACTGGACAGCATCTGAAGATCCAAATTCAGGTATTTCGCATTATATGGCAGCAGCCGGAACAACAGCCGAAGGAACTGACATAGTGCCATGGACGAATGTAGGGCCATCGTTGTCAACTGCATTCAATGGTTTATCACTTACCCCCGGAACGACATACTATGTTTCTGTAAAACCGGTTAATAATGCGGGCTTAGAGGGTGAGCCAACAAGTAGTAATGGCATAACCATAGCTTCAACAACATTGGCAGGGTTTTTCATCAATACTAACGAAATATGCCAGGGAGACAGCATTCAATATATGAATAACAGCATTGGTGCCGTATCTTATTTATGGGAATTCGATGGCGGAATACCCTCAACATCTACAAATACAAATCCCATAGTGCATTATCCAAATAGTGGCGTTTATGATATAACCCTTCATGCTTACGGTTTAGCCGATACGGCTACTTTTCATTCTCAGGCAGCCATTACCGTAAGGCCGAATCCCATGGCAAATTTCGATGTTAGCAATACCACATTATTTGCTCCCGATGCAATGGCATTATTTACCAATACAAGTGTGAATGCCGTATCATATATGTGGGATTTTGGCGATGGCTCAACAAGCAACGACGTAAATCCATGGCATTTATATGGAGATACCGGAGTTTATTCGGTACAGTTAATTGCAACCTCAGGATATTGCGGAAATGACACTCTGCTGAAAGAGTCATATATATCTGTTGGTTTCCCAAGCGGCATAGATGATATTTCAGAAAATCATCTTATAATTTCGCCAAATCCGGCAAATGAATTTTTTGAAATTATTCGCACTGCCAATAACCTTGAAAAGGCAACTGTTTATCTCATCAATATGGAAGGGCAACTTATTCTTTCTGAAATTATGGAAGCAGGACAGCAAAAAATAAAAGTTTCAACAAAAGGTATATCAAACGGAATGTACCAGGTATTGGTTGTTACTGCAAATAATATTTCACGAAATCCTATTGTAATAAAATAAACCTGTGCCGTTTATTCAAAAGTAAAACACAGCCATAGCATTTTAGAACGCAAAGATTCTATATTATCGGTATAAATTGTGTTTTCGCGTTTCAGCATATCCGGGATACCAAAAGAAGAGCGCAATTCTATACCAAATTTAAAATATTCAAGATACCACTCAACGCCAACTCCTATATCAAGAGTATAATCATGCGGCAATAACTTTAGAAATGCTTCATCTTCCTGTTTCTTTTTTGATTGCGAGGCCAAATCGAGACTGTACTTACCGCCAAAAAGAAGATAAGCCCTAAAATTTGTAATACGATTTGTTTTATATTTTAGCAGTAAAGGAAAATCAAGAAAGGTTGATTCTGCTGTTTTAGTAACTCTGGCTGTAACATTTTTGGAAGGATAAAATACATCGTAATGAACTTTTCTGTCTCCAAAAGAAAGACCCGGAATAAAGCGTAAATTCAAATTATTACCTATTCTTAAATCTGATACAATAGCTATTTGAAATCCATTCTGAGACTGATTTGTAATATTGAGCACGGAATCAATAGGACCATTAGACTCCTGTCTGCGAAGAGAAAAATCCATGTTGTTAAAGCCAAGAGTAAATCCAAAGTGAACCAGGCGCATATCAAAGCGTGGCAAATTTTCAATCCCTTGTTCCTGTGCTAAAACAGATTGGAAAAACATAATAAATACCAAAGGAGCAAATGCCAAAGAAAATCGCATAAATATCCAATAATTTATTGCATAATAACTGCAAAATTAAGAATATATTGTTAATGAGTTAGCTTTCAATAACAAAGTCAAATGCAATTAAAAAAACAGTGACTATTTAATTCTTTTGCTATCCCAGATGAAATAGACAATTAGCAATATAAATGCAATCAAAGATAAGATTTCGGGCCATGGACAACCGGGTATCCAATCCCAGCTTCCATTGATTTGCATTTGATTAACATGTAAGAAATTTAAGTCAACATCAAAGAACAGCAACAAAGCGCCAATTACTCCAAACAAGGCAGCTCCTGCAATAAACCCGCTGGATATTAGTGTGCCGCGCTGCTCGCGTGCCTTGTTAACCTCTTTGTCTTTGCTTCCAGTAGAAAGATATTTATGCAACAGACCTCCAACTATAAGCGGCGTATTTAATTGCAAAGGAATAAACATTCCGAGTGCAAAAGCCAAAGAAGGAAGACCTAACCAATTTATAAGTAACGAAATAATAGCACCAAAAGCAAAAAGCATCCACGGAACCGAAGCACCCGGCTGCATTAAAGGCTCAATTATAGATGCCATGGCATTTGCCTGTGGAGCAATCATGGGATTATCATGAACGCCCGGCACTTTAACAAACCCATACGCGCCATTTAAAATATAAATAACTCCGCCAACTGTTGCTGCAGAAACTAAGGTGCCTAAAAATTTAAACGACTGCTGTTTTGCAGGCGTAGATCCAAGCCAATATCCTATTTTTAAATCTGTAATAAAACCTCCTGCCATAGAAAGTGCGGTACAAACAATACCTCCGATAATCAAAGCCGCCACCATTCCGGATGAACCTTCCAGGCCTACTCCAACCAAAACAACAGACGAAAGGATAAGAGTCATTAAAGTCATTCCCGAAACAGGGTTTGAACCAACGATAGCAATTGCATTGGCAGCAACCGTAGTAAACAAAAACGATATAATTACCAAAGTAGCCATAGCTACCAAAGCCTGAACCAAAGTCAGTTGAATTCCGGCAAAAAGGAAAATAAAAATAGCTATTACGGTAAATAGAATAAGCAATAACACAAAAGTCATTTTAATGTCTTTTTGTGTACGTTCTGTTTGTTCTGCTTTCTGTTTTCCTGAAAGGCCCGAAAATGCCAATCCAAAAGACTTTTTTATTACACCCGATGATTTGATAATACCGATTACACCGGCCATAGCTATAGCGCCAATACCTATATTTCTAACATATCCCGAAAAAATAGCTTCGGGTGACATGGCAGCAAAAATATTCTCACCTCCTCCCGCAGCAGCCATCATGCTGCCAATTTCGTTAAATAATGGCACAAAAACAAGCCATGAAAGCATGGAACCAACGGCAATAATTAGCGCATATTTTAACCCGATCAAATAGCCAAAGCTAAACACAAGAGCACTGGTGCTCATTTTGAAAACCATTTTTGTATTTTCAGCCAATTCTGCGCCCCATGGAATTACGCGGGTAGTAATAGTATCTGACCAAAACCGAAACTGGGCAGCAAAAAAGTCATATATCCCCCCAATAAGTCCGCTTGCAATAAGTAACCCAGCTTGTTTTCCGCCTTTTTCGCCGGAAATTAGAATTTCGGTTGTAGCCTTGGCTTCAGGGAAAGGGAACTTTCCATGTTGTTCTTTAACAAAGTATTTCCTGAACGGAATTAAAAATAAAATCCCTAGTATGCCGCCTAACAAAGAAGCAAGGAATATCTGAATGAAATTTACTTCTATTTCAGGATATTTGTATTGCAAAATATATAAAGCAGGAATTGTGAAAATTGCTCCTGCAACAATAACTCCCGAACTTGCTCCTATAGACTGAATAATAACAT
>CAZJYL010000044.1:0-12434 GCA_964550265.1 uncultured Bacteroidaceae bacterium | reverse complement strand
ACCTTACCAAATCTTATGGCGAAAAACTATTGTTCGATAATATCTCTTTTGGCATAAACGAAGGGCAAAAAGTTGCGCTAATTGCAGGAAACGGTACAGGAAAAAGCACATTGCTGAACATTATAATGGGGCACGATTTGCCGGATTCCGGAACGGTTACAACCCGTAATGACATTAGAATTTCTTACTTGCCGCAATCACATGTGTTCAACCCCGAACTGAGCATAATTGATGTTGTTCTTGCTTCTGATAATTTATATGTTAAAACTATAAAAGAATACGAGCTGGCTATTGAACAAGTTGATATAGAGCCTTCAGTTTTAAATCAGCAGCGGCTTAGTCTGGCTACTTCTCAGATGGATGCAATTGATGCCTGGGATTACGACGTGCGTGTAAAAGAAGTTTTAACGCGTTTGCACATTGATAATCTCAATCAAAAAATGGGAACACTGTCAGGAGGCCAGATTAGAAAAGTTGCTTTGGCTCGTGTTCTTATTGATGATACAAATTTTTTGATACTCGATGAGCCAACAAATCATCTTGACATTGATATGATAGAATGGCTCGAGGAGTTTATACAAAAGCAAAAACTGGCATTATTGCTTGTAACTCACGACCGCTATTTTCTGGATAATGTCTGTGATGAAATTTATGAAATTGATAAGTGTCGTTTATTTCAATATAATGGCGGTTATGCATATTTTATAGAAAAGAAAGCCGAACGGGAAGCCATTGAGCGTTTGGAAACCGAAAAGGCAAGAAATATTTACAAAACAGAACTTGAATGGATGCGCCGTATGCCAAAAGCAAGAACGCATAAGTCAAAATCGCGGATTGAAGCTTTTTATGAACTCGAAATAAAAGCCAAACGCAGGATTGATGAAATTAAGCCCGAGTTTAAAGTAAAAGAAACCAGAATAGGAAAAAACATTCTTGAAATAAACAATATTCATAAATCATTTGAAACAGCAGGCAAAATAATAGATGATTTTAGTCATATTTTTAAAAGAGGAGAGCGTGTGGGAATTGTTGGACATAATGGTTCTGGTAAAACAACTTTGTTTAAAATAATTATGGGAGAAGAAAAACCGGATTTAGGCAGTTTGAAAATAGGACAAACAATTTCTTTTGGTTATTTTTCCCAGATTAATCCTGAAGTTAAGGAAGGAAAAAGAGTTGTCGAAGTTGTTAAAGATGTTGCCGAAGAAATTTCCATTGGCAATAATTCTTCTGTTTCTGCTTCGCAGTTTTTGCAATATTTTGGGTTTGACCATAATACGCAGTATAATTATTATTCAAATCTTAGTGGTGGCGAAAAACGCAGACTCCATTTGTGTCTTACTTTAATTAAAAATCCGAATTTCCTTATCCTTGATGAACCAACTAATGATTTGGATATAGCAACATTGAATGTACTTGAAGATTTTCTGATATCGTATTCTGGTTGTTTAATGGTGGCAACTCACGACAGAGCATTTCTTGATAAAATAGTTGACCATATATTTGTTTTTGAAGGCGATGGAAAAATAAAGGATGTTTATTCAAATTATAGTGCATATCGTTTAAAAAAACTGAAAGAGCTTAATGTTGAAAAAGCTGCATCAAAACCGCAGATTAAAGAGATAAAACAAAAATCGAATATTAATAAACCCACCTATAAGCAAAAACAGGAATTCGAAAGAATAACAAACGAAATAGCAAATCTTGAGAAAGCAAAAGCTGAATTATTGGAATTTTTAAATAGCGGTAATGGCGATTCAAAGCAACTTGTTGAGGCATCAACCAATTATTCCAAAATAATTTCGCAACTTGAAGAGCTGGAAATGAAATGGCTTGAATTGAGCGAGTTGTTCTGATTGAAACGACGGATTATGGTTTTTATATGAAAATGCTAATTTTGTTGAATTAATGCGTTTTAATTTGAAAAATTTAAAGATTTTATTCGTTTTAAGCTTTATTTTTATAAAGACCGGTTTTGTAATTGCGCAGTCAAATAATATTTTGTGGTTTAAACAGCCCGCCGAATATTTTGAAGAGACCTTTTTAATGGGCAACGGAACAATGGGTGCCACTATTTATGGTGGTGTTAATCAGGAAAAAATTTTATTGAATGATGCCACATTGTGGTCGGGTGAACCCGTTGACAGCAATGATATTAATCCTTATGCCTACAAATATCTCCCATTAATTCGCGAAGCGCTGGCAAACGAAGATTACAAAAAGGCAGATTCCATAAACAGACTAATGCAGGGTGCTTACAGCGAATCATATGCTCCGGCAGGTAATATGCTGTTTAAATTTTATCATGATGAGCCTTATACCGAATACAACAGAAAACTTTTTTTAGACAGCGCAATCTCAATTGTTTCATATAAAGTTGACGGCATTACCTTTACGCGGGAATATTTTGTGTCTTTTCCTCAGCAGGTAATGATGATTCGTTTTTCCTCAAGTCAAAAAAAGGCATTGAGTTTTTCAATTAATTTTGAAAGCCTTTTGAAATATAATTTATCGGCTTCCGACAGCTCTTTAAAAATACGGGGCTATGCTCCCTATCATGCCGAGCCATCGTATAGGTGGAATATTCAAAATGCAGTTTTATTCGACGAAAACAGAGGAATTCATTTTTCAAACATTATTAAAATTAATCATACAGATGGTATTATACAATACAATGATACTGCCATTACGGTGAAAGATGCATCCGAAGCTGTGATTATAGTATCGTTGGCTACCAGTTTCAATGGCTATAATTGCAATCCTGTTACTCAAGGCAAAAATGATTTATTGCTGGCTACGGACAAGATTAATTCTGCAAAAAACTTGTCTTACACTTTATTGAAGCAGAACCATGTTGCGGATTTTCAAAAATATTTTAACAGGGTAAGTCTATCGTTAAATAACTGTTCAGCACCCGATTTGCCTACAGATGAACGACTAAAAAGATACGGCGAAGGAAAAGAAGATTATCATCTTGAAACGCTTTATTTTCAGTTTGCCCGTTATTTAATGATTTCAGGTTCGCGTACTGCGGGCGTACCAATGAATTTACAGGGTATCTGGAATCCATACTTGCGTCCTCCATGGAGTAGTAATTATACAATTAATATTAACACTCAGGAAAATTACTGGCTGGCCGAGCCGGGAAATTTAAGTGAGATGCATCTGCCACTTATGGATTTTATTTCCAATATTTCTGCTACAGGCGAATTAACGGCATTTAAGTATTATGATTGCGAGGGTTGGACATCTTGTCATAATTCTGATATCTGGGCAATGAGTCAGCCCGTAGGCGATTTTGGCGAAGGCGATCCTAACTGGGCTAACTGGAACATGAGTGGTCCATGGCTTTGTACTCATTTATGGGAGCATTATTTATTTACCCGCGATTTGGAGTTTCTTAAAAACAAGGCTTATCCCATAATGAAAAAGTCGGTGCAGTTTTGTATTAATTGGCTAATTGAGGACAAAAACGGCTATTTAATTACCTCGCCATCAACTTCACCTGAGAATTTGTATGTTACGCCTGAGGGATATGTTGGCGCAACCATGTATGGCGGATTTGCCGATATTGCAATTATACGCGAATTGTTATTGCAGACTGTTCGTTCGGCTGAAATTTTAAACATTGATAAATCATTTCAAAAACAAATTAAAAATACCCTGGCAAAGCTGCTCCCGTACAAAATTGGGAAACATGGTCATTTGCAGGAATGGTATTACGATTGGGACGACATTGATCCAAAACACCGACATCAAACCCATTTGTATGGTCTTCATCCGGGACATCATATTTCTGTACAAAACACGCCGAATTTTGCCGAGGCCTGCAAAAATACTCTTGAGATAAAAGGTAATGAAACCACAGGCTGGTCTATGGGCTGGCGTATTAATTTGTGGGCACGGTTAGGCGAGGGGAACCGTTCTTACACATTATTAAGGCGTTTGTTAAAATACGTTGAACCGGATTTGAAAGAAGGAGGGTTTCATGGCGGAGGTACTTATCCTAATTTGCTTGATGCACATCCTCCGTTTCAAATTGACGGTAATTTTGGCGGCGCAGCAGGCATAATTGAAATGCTTGTTCAATCTGATGAGAATACCGTTTATTTGCTTCCGGCATTGCCAAATGCATGGCAGTTTGGTTCCGTAAAAGGCATTCAAACAAGAGCCGGTATTGTAGTAGATGAACTTAAATGGGATATGAGGCCGGACAAAAAAACAGTCAAGCTTAGTTTTAGCTCAAAATTGAACGGAAAAATTTATTTTGTTTTCAACAACACAAAAAAAATCATCAGAGTTAAAAAAGGTCAGAATAAAACTATTGGTTTTTAGTTTTATTGCAGTACCCAATTTGAAAGTAGTTGTTTCCCAAGCGGCGTCATTATTGACTCGGGATGAAATTGTATTCCGTTAATGTCATATTTCCGATGTTTAATTGCCATTATAATACCCTTTTCCGAAACTGCGGTAATTTCAAGATTTTCAGGAAAAGAAATTTGAGAAACAGCCCATGAATGATATAATCCCGCATCAAAAGCTTGCGGAAAACCTAAAAAGATTGGGCAGCTTCTGTTTAAAATATTTATTTTGGCAACTATACCATGCGAGACGGGAGTAACTTGAATGAGAGAAGCTCCAAATGCCGTTGCTATGGCCTGATGCCCTAAACACACACCCAAAACAGGTATGTTTTTTGAATGTTCAGAAATTATTTCTTTCAAAAGCGGATAATCTGATGGCAGCCCGGGACCTGGTGAAATAACTATTTTATCGTAGTTTTTTATTAAGTGTAATTTTAAGTCATTTATTTTTTTTACATCAACACGGCTGTGATTTACCGATTGCAATACCTGCACCAGATTGAATGTAAAAGAATCATGATTATCTACAAGTAAAATTTTCAACATTTTATTTTTTACTTTTGCAAAAATAGAATGAAAGCAGATGAAATTATAAATAAAATGAATTTTTTTGGGATGGCCGGCAAGCCATTCTTTTTTATTGTTGATTATTTGTGTAATTATGGATTTGTTTTTCCTTTAAACGAAATAGACCCTTCTGAAATCATTTTTAATTTTCAGGGATTTAGTAATGAGTCAGACTATTTTGATATACCAAAAGATATTGAATTCACAAAACATCCTGTCTCTTTTTGTGAATATGAAAAGAAATTCAAAATTGTTTATGAAAATATTCTGTTAGGAAATTCGTATTTAACTAATCTTACACAGCAAACTCCCGTAAAAACGAACCTTAGCTTGTTGCAACTATATTATTGCTCGAAAGCAAAATTTAAACTTTATTTCAAAAACAAGTTCATAGTTTTTTCTCCGGAGCCCTTTGTTAGAATATGCGACGGCAAAATTTTTTCTTATCCAATGAAAGGTACTATTGATGCCGATATTGATAATGCGGGTGAGATATTAAAAAATGATTTTAAAGAAAAGGCAGAGCATAACACAATAGTTGATTTGATTAGAAATGATTTAAGTATGGTTGCTAAAAATGTGACTGTGCAACGTTTTCAGTATATTGAAAAAATTTCAACCAATTGCAAATCCTTGTTCCAGATGAGTTCCGAAATTAGCGGAGATTTGCCGGAAAATTATTTAAATCATCTTGGCGACATAATGTTTAAACTTCTTCCTGCCGGCAGCATTACCGGTGCACCTAAAGTAAAAACCTGTGAAATTATCAGAGAAGCCGAAAAATATGAGCGTGGTTTTTTCACCGGAGTTTTCGGAATATTTGATGGCGTTAAATTAGAGAGTGCCGTTATGATCAGATTTATTGAAAACACTTCAAATGGCCTTGTTTATAAAAGCGGTGGAGGAATAACATGTTTTAGCAATGCAAAAAAAGAATATCAGGAAATGATTGATAAAGTTTATATTCCTTTTGCATAAGCTAACAGAGATTATGTGTTTTGTTTTATTTATTCTTTTTAGTTAAAAACCTTATTTTAGCACAAATTTACTTTATAATGAACCGTATTGTATTTTTTCTGTTTTTTATTGGAATTACACCATTGTTTGCCTGTACCAATCTGATTGTTACAAAAGGTGCATCAAAAGATGGCTCTGTGATGATAACCTATGCTGCCGATTCTCATCGCCGTTATGGTTATTTGTTTCATTATCCTGCGGCAAATTATAAGCCGGGCGATATGGTTGATATAATTCATTATGAAAACGGTAAATTTCTCGGACAGATTCCGGAAGTTTCTCACACTTATAATGTGGTTGGATTTATGAATGAACATCAGGTTGCAATAGGAGAAACTACTTTTGGAGGATTAGACAGCCTTCAGTTTCAATCTAATGCCTTACTTGATTATGGTTCATTGATGAAATTAGCTTTACAGCCTGCAAAAACAGCCCGTGAAGCAAGTATGATTATAGTTTAACTTGTTGAAAAATACGGATATGCCGGCAGCGGCGAGTCTTTTTCAATTAGTGATAAAAACGAGGCATGGATTATGGAAATAATAGGCAAAGGAAATTACGAAAAAGGCGCTGTGTGGGTTGCCATGCGCATTCCGGATGGGTTTGTATCGGGCCATGCTAATCAGGCACGGATAACCACTTTTCCGTTCCAAAAGAAAAACGATTGGAATAATTTGAAACAAGATGTTTATCATAGTCCTGATGTGATTTCTTTTGCACGTAAACACGGATTTTATAAAGGCTCTGATGCAACATTTAGCTTTTCGGATGTTTACAACCCGATTACATTTGATGGTGCAAGATTTTGCGATGCTAGAGTCTGGGCGTTTTTCAGAAAAATCAGCAATGAAATTAAAAACAATTATGCATATCAGGCTTATGCCTGTGGCAATTTGCAATATGATTCTAAAATGATTAGCGGTGCCATTAATCCAAACAAGTTTTGTTCAAATCGTTTGCCGTTATGGGTAAAACCTGATGAGTTGATAGACATAAGCCTGATTATGGAAACCATGAGGGATCATTTTGAAGATACTCCGCTTGATATGCGTGATGGCATTGGAGCCGGCCCATGGCATTGCCCATATAGATGGCGTCCAATGACTTTTGAGGTTGACAGTGTAGAATATGTTCACGAACGCGCTATAGCGACGCAGCAAACCGGATTTAGCTTTGTAGCTCAAAGCCGCCACTGGCTCAACGATGTGGTTGGCGGTATTTTTTGGTTTGGCGTGGACGATGCCGATGGCTGTGTATATGCACCTATGTATTCATCTATTTCAAAAATTCCTTCTTCTTATTCGGTTGCTAATGGCTCAATGATTGAGTGGAGCGACAGCAGTGCTTTCTGGATATTTAATCTGGTTACAAACTGGTGCTATACACGATATGATTTGATTCATCCGGAAATAGAATTATACCAGAGGCAACTGGAAAATAAATATTTTGAAGAAATTAAAGAAATTGACTCTGTTGCAATGTCGCTCTTAAAGGAAGACCCTGCCCTGGCATTAAATTATTTGACGCAATACAGTTGTACAACCGGTAATGATTTAGTAAAGAACTGGCGCATATTTTTTCAATATCTTTTCATGAAATATATGGATGGCAATGTAAAGGAATCCGAAAATCGTAAATTACTTGATAATGGCAATAATAAAGGTATTCCTAAAAAGATTTCATTCCCGGGATATGGCGATGACTGGTTGCGGTTAATGATGATGAATACCGGACCAAGATATAAAGTGATTTATAAAGACTGATTATTCCGGTTTTATTGCACGTGTCATTTCTCTTTTATTGGCAAAACCGGCTAGTTTTTCAACAATAAAGCCGCATGATTTCATTATTCGCCTTACCTGCCCTTTGGCAACGTATGTAACCAGAATTCCTCCCGGCTTCATCGAATTGAAAATTTGTTGAAAAACCTCAGCTGTCCACATGTCAGGCTGAATGTCGGGGGAGAAGGCATCAAAATAAACTATATTGAAATGATTGTTTTCAAAATCAATTTCCTGAATACGTTTTTCCAAATAATTAAAAACAAAATACGGACTTATGTGAACTTCATTTTCTCCTAATGATGTATGTATTGCGTGAATTACTTCTTTCATGCGGTTGCTGTCGGAAACGTCGGAATAATTCAGTTGTTTGATATCTTCGGCACTTAAAGGATAAGGTTCAACTGCATAATAATTTATTTTAATTTTTTTTGATTCTGCCTCAAACAATGTTAAAGCTGCGTTAAGCCCTGTTCCCAGGCCGACTTCAAGGATGTTTAGGGAGTTGTTATCTTTAATTTTATGGTTTAAACCTGCTTCGATAAAAACATGTTTACTTTCCGATATTGCGCCGTGAATAGAATGATAATGCTCGTTTATTTCCGGTAAAAAGAACGTACAGGAGCCGTCTTCGGTTAAAACTAATACTTTATTTTTCATTTATTGTATAAAATTTCTATTTTTTTGATGGAATCAGGCAATTCTGTTGTGCCAAGTTGATTACCTGAAGGATAGGAGAAAGAATAAAGTTTTTTCCCGTCGGACATATAAATTAAATTATCGATACTGTCGAATAAAACCTCACCTGATAATGATGTGGAGCCTATTTTAGAGTATGTGTTATTTGTGAATGAATAAACATACAGCCCGTCTGAATGACTGATAAGAAAATTCTGATTGTTGATTTGTGCCACACTTTTAATTTGGCCGTCGGGAAGGTTTTTCAAATGCGTAATCACCATGGTATTTTTATTTAATGTTCGCACCGAAGGCTGGGATGATGCATTGCAAAATAATACAACATCGTTCTGATTTACGCTGAATAAATCAATTATTTTATAATTAGTTTGAATTTTTCCTTTTAACAAGCCCGACATTTCATAAATCAATCCGGTATAATAATACGCGCCCGTAAAGTGTTCAAGTACTGCTAAAATATAAGTGCCGTCGAATCGGGCATGTTTTAAGCGGCAATTATCAACAGAATAAACAAATTTTAAGTTTCCGTTTTCATAGAAGCCCTGAATTTTTCCGTCGTAATAGCCAACCAGCAACAGATTGTTTGTATAGCTTATGGATTCAAAATATGGGAAAGGCGGATTTATTATTGCATTGATTTGATTTGTTATTATTCCGCTTTCAGCATCAATAGAATAAAGATTTCCTTTGTAATGACCCATTGAAAAAATAATTTGTTCCTTACTGTTTACGGCTCCGCCTTTAAAGTCTTTTGGCAATTGTTTGAAAAGAGAGGAATTCAGCAAGCTGTCAACTTTAAAAATCTTAACATCATTTTTTGCTTTTTCGTGACAAAATGCAATTACACATAAACTTTTTTTAGGGATTCCCGATACCGCAAGTTTAATGTATTTTGAACTTTTTTCGTAATCATTACTTGCTTCTATGTATAAATAATAGACGCCGGATTCAATGCTGGTGTTGGAAATTATATATTCGGCATTCAAGGAATAATTTTGTGTATTAGGATAAAGTGTAATTGCAGGGCAAACTTGTAAATAGCCGGTTGTAAGTAAAGCAATTTTAACATAAGTTATCGGTGTATTGGAAGATATTGTGCCGCTTACGTTCAGTGTGTCGCCAATATCAACTAGCGTGTTTTCTAATGGCGAATAGATTTTTATAAATGGGGGGTTATGGATTTCTTTTTGGCAAGAAAAAATTAATGCACAAACAGAAAATAAAAAAAGCAATTTTAATCTCATTAATCGTAATTTGTTTATAAATTTAACACGAAAAATAATAACACCAAACTATGGAAAAATATTTTAATCATATTTTGTTTTTAGACATAGAAACTGTACCCTCAGCACAGTCATATAATGCTTTAAACGAACGGATGAAAAAATTGTGGGATAAAAAAGCTGAAGGATTAAAGCGAAGCGAAACCGATACACCTGAGTCTTTGTATGAAAAAGCCGGAATTTTTGCCGAATTTGGTAAAATCATTTGTATATCTACCGGAACTATTAATTATGACAAAGCAAATATTAGAAGTTTTTTTGGCCATGACGAAAAGGAATTATTAACTGAATTCTCAAATTATCTAAACAGCCTAACGTTCAGTGATGTACGATTACTTTGTGCACACAACGGAAAAGAGTTCGATTTTCCGTGGATTTGCCGCAGAATGATGATTAACGGGATAAAAATTCCTGAAATACTGAATATTCAGGGTAAAAAGCCCTGGGAAATTGGCCATATAGATACTATGGAGTTATGGAAGTTTGGTGATTATAAAAACTTTACCTCATTGGATTTGCTAACCGAGTTGTTTAATATACCGACACCAAAAGACGATATATGTGGTGCCGATGTTGCACGTATTTATTATGAGGAAAACGATTTGCTGCGGATTATGCAATACTGCCAAAAAGATGTTATTGCCCTAATACAATTGTTTTGCAGATTCAATTATATGCCGCTTATTTCCGATGTGAATATTGTTTATCAATAAAAACCGGAGATATTAATGATTGCGTAACAATTTTCTTTCTCAATAATGGTATTATCAATTACTTAAAGCATTAAATCGTTAAAAAAAGCTAATTTTGTAAAAAATTGATTATAAATGGCGGGAAAAACTTATTGTGTGATTATGGCGGGTGGATTAGGAACTCGCTTTTGGCCCATGAGCAGAACCATGAAGCCAAAACAGTTTATTGATGTGCTTGGCATGGGAAAAACCCTTATCCAATTAACATTTGACAGGCTGATTAAAATTTGTCCGGCAGAAAACATAATTGTAGTAACTAACGAAAATTATGTTGAACTAGTCCGGCAGCAACTCCCAATGATAGATGCAGAAAATATATTGTCCGAACCATCAAGGCGAAATACTGCTCCATGCATAGCTTATGCTGCCCACAGAATAAAATCCTATGACCCTGATGCAACAATGATTGTGTGCCCATCTGACCACATAATTTTTGATGAAGATTCATTTGTTGAGCATATACAATCTGCAGCCGATGCAGCGCGTAAAAATAACTGGCTTATGACTCTTGGCATTATGCCAACGCGACCTGATACCGGATATGGATATATTCAGTATATTGATGGCGAAAAGGTTTATGACGATATCAGAATAAAAAAGGTAAAAACTTTTACGGAAAAACCACAATTGGAATTGGCAAAAGAATTTATTAAAAGCGGAGACTTTTTGTGGAATAGCGGTGTTTTTATCTGGACAGTCAAAAGCATTATTGATGCGTTGGACAAATATGTGCCGGACATGAATGCTTTATTCGAAAAAGGTCGTAAAATTTACCGCACTATCGACGAAGCCGATTTTATTTATCAAACATATATGCTGTGTAAAAACATTTCCATTGACTATGCCGTAATGGAAAATGCCGATAATGTTTATGTGGTTGCATCAGATTTTGGCTGGAGTGATCTGGGAACATGGGGCTCGCTTTACGAAAATCGCCAGCGCGACCAGTACGGGAATGCCGTTGTTGGTAAAAATGTGATGATATATGATTCAAAGAATTGTTTAGTGCACATGCCTCAGGATAAAATGGTTTTGTTGCAGGGCCTGGAAGATTATATAGTTGTTGAATCGGATAATATTTTAATGGTCGTTAAAAAGGAAGATGAGCAAAATATTCGTCAGTATGTTAATGATGTTATGATTGACAAAGGCGAACAATTTACGTAATTACTACTTTAACCACGGTGTCATTATATCATCAAATTCTTGGGATATCCGAAAGCGCTACGCCAAATGAAATAAAAAAGGCTTATAGAGCTCTTGCTCTTAAGTTTCATCCTGATATTAACAAAGACCCTGAGGCTGCCGAACAATTTATAAAAATCACAGAAGCCTATGAGTTTTTAATTGGCGAAGGAAAAGCAAAAAAACAGCATCAAAGCCAACCGGAATATAAGGATATTGCCAGAGAAAAGGCAAAAGCCTATGCAAGGATGAAATATGAAGAATTTAAAAGAAAATGCGATGCCTTTGATGCTACACCAATGCATAAAATACTGTGGCCCGCCTGGGTTAATTTTTTATTTATTGCAATTGCCTTGTTTTTTATAACAGATAGTCTCCTGCCAAAAAGCACGATTACTTGTACTGTTGGTTTTCCTGATAAGCAATACTATGAGGCTTGCGGAAAAAAACTTAATTTATCGGAAAAACATCAGATTAACGGAAACCCGCTTGGCAAAACAGTTGTTTTGCGCGTTACACCTGTTGTGGGGTATGTTCATTCTTATAATATTGAAGGAGACGAAGCAAATGATTTTACATTAATGCAGAATAGCGAAACAGAATATATTGCTATTATGTATTTGCTTTTATTGTTGGCAGTTTTGGCACTATTAAACAAAACGAAAAAAATGGAAAACAAACTGCTCATCAAAATAGGTATGTGTATTGCTTTGGCAGCATACGGACTTGTTTATTTCATGTGGTTATTTAATTAATTTGTTTTGACTGATTTTAATTATATAGAAT
>CAZJYL010000043.1:0-12652 GCA_964550265.1 uncultured Bacteroidaceae bacterium | reverse complement strand
ATTCTGCTGTGTTCCAGCTTCCTGCCAACAATGCTGACAATATGTAAATTATCGTTTACAGGTTGTAAAACACAGGCTCCTCTGCAAATAATATCCAATTTTACTCCTGCTTTTGCAGCCATATAAATTTTATCGGCAATATCCTTATCAACAATGTTATTCAATTTGATAATTGCGTAAGCTTCTTCGCCCTTTAACGCACATTCGGTCAATTTATCAAATAATGTTTCAACAAATGGACGCATCTCGAGCGGAGACACAATCAGGTGTTTATATGAAAAAGCACGATAACTTGCCTCAAACATCTCAAAAACTTGTGCGACTTCTTTACCTATAATCTGATTTGCCGTCATTAAACTCACATCGCAATATTGCGAAGCTGTTATCTCATTGAAATTGCCGGTGCCAATATTAGTATAATAAACTATTTTTTTTCGTTCAACACGTTCAACAGATATAAGTTTGGCGTGAACTTTTAAACCGGGAATACTGTGAATGACTTTAACGCCTTTTTCTTGCAGTTTTTGACTCCAATAGATATTTGTTTCTTCATCAAAACGAGCCTGAAGTTCCATGAATACCGTTACATTTTTACCATTGCGCGCAGCATTGATAAGGGCATTAATTACATTGGAATTACGTCCTACACGATAGATGGTCATGCTTATGCTTTTAACGGCCGGATCTATTGATGCTTCACGCAAAAAATCAATAATATATTTAAAAGGATGGTGAGGAAAATAAAGTAATATGTCTTTCTTTTTAACTTCGCTGAAAATGCTTCTGGTCTCTTCCAATCTGTGATGCAATATGGGCTCGCTATGCTCAAACATCAAATATTTTTTGCCTAAGATCGGGAAATTCATCAAATCTTTAAGGTTGTGATAACGGCCACTTAAAACTACAGTATCGTCTTTTGTCAGTCCTATCTTTTTTAAAAAATAATTAAGCATTTCTTGCGGCATGGCCCTATCCACAACAAAACGCACCGGGTTGCCGGTCTTTCTTTGTTTTAGGCTATCCGAAATTATCTCCAGAAAGCTTTTGGATATGTCGCTATCCATTTCCAATTCAGCATCACGCGTGAATTTAATTGTATAGGCATTAAACTCATTATAATCAAAGCACTTGAATAAATCTGCCATACAGTAACGTATAATGTCATCAATATACATTATGTACTGTTCATTATTGACTTCTGGCAAAACAACAAAACGTGAAAGCTGATCCGAAGGCAGTTCTATTAAGGCATAATCGGAATTTGCTGTGTGCATTGAATTACGCATTGAAACAGCAAGATAAATTGAGGTGTCTTTTAAAACGCTGCTGTCGTTGTAATTCTTCATTATTATGGGGAAAACATAAGTTCGTAAAATATTATTAAAATAATTTTTTACAAACGACTTATGTTCAGCATGTTTTATTTCCTTTTCATTTACCAGATGAACACCTTGCGATGCCAGTTCGTCAACAAGTAAATGATATAAGTGCGTAAGCCTTTTTTGCTGTCCTGTAATACGTTGGCTTATTTCTGAAAGCACATCCTGAGGACTGAAAAACTCATTATACTCGTATTCCGACTTTCGTCTGAATTTTACAATGCGCCTTAAAGTGCCAACACGAACACGAAAAAACTCATCTTGGTTATTTGAAAATATACCTAAAAAACGAATTCTTTCCAATAAAGGCAAATCGGAACATTCAGCCTCCTGCAGTACCCTGTCGTTGAAATCCAGCCAGCTTAATTCACGATTTACATAGAGATTTGAAAAAGCATTCTTACGTTTTTTCATTCTCGAGATTTTTAGGAGCAATGTAAAACAAAGGTTTTTTAAAAGCAATCACAAATTCAGGCCAAGTGCGCGCAGCACTCTGCAATGCAATTAATCCGCTGGTAGGCATTTCAGTAATTTTTTGTGAAAGAAAAAAATTTGCAAAGTGTGTTACAAGCGGATTATGACCAACAATCAAAATACTGTTATATTCTTCGGGTGCAGCATATAATGCATCGAAATAATCATTAACCGTTTTAAAATAAAGGTCTTCGTTTATGCTTATTTCAACATTATCCAATTTTAACTGCTCTGCCAGATGTTGTGCAGTTTGTAAAGCTCTATCTGCCGGGCTTGAAATAATAAATTGAGGGATAGTGTTTTTTTTCAAAAGTTCATTTGCAACAACAGCTGTCCTTTTTTTTCCTAAATCTATTAACTGTCGGCTTATATCTTTAGCACCACCAACCTGCCCCTCAGCTTTACCGTGGCGCATGATCAACAAAGTTTTTTTACTCATGGCAGATAATATTAATTAAAACAAAGCATTACCATGCAAAAAGAGGAAATTCCTTCATCATGGCATTTACTTGGTTCCTAACACTTGTTATTACATCTTCATTATCGGGATCCGAAAGAACTGCGTCTATCAAATCCACAATCTGACTCATGTGGCTTTCTTTCAATCCACGGGTTGTTATTGCCGGAGTGCCCACCCTGATACCTGAAGTTAAAAACGGGCTGCGCGAATCAAACGGAACCATATTTTTATTAATGGTTATATCAGCTAAAACAAGTGTGTTCTCAGCTTTTTTACCCGTTAACTCAGGGAATTTCTGTCTTAAATCAATTAACATTAAGTGGTTATCTGTACCATTACTAATAATATGATATCCTTTTTTAACAAAAGCTTCGGCTAAAGCAACTGCATTTTTTTTCACTTGCAGCATGTATTCTTTATACTCGGGCTCTAAAGCTTCGCCAAATGCAACAGCTTTTGCTGCAATAACATGTTCCAACGGACCACCCTGCTGTCCAGGAAAAACTGCACTGTTAATGACTTCTGACATTTTTTTAATTACGCCCTTTGGAGTTGTAAGTCCCCATGGATTGTCAAAGTCTTTTCCGATAAGTATCAAACCACCGCGAGGTCCTCGTAAGGTTTTATGTGTGGTTGTTGTTAGAATATGACAATGTTCAACCGGATTATTTAATAAGCCTGCTGCAATTAAACCAGCCGGATGAGCAATATCAGCCATTAACAAAGCACCAACCGAATCAGCTATCTGTCTCATGCGTTTAAAATCCCAGTCGCGGCTATATGCCGAAGCACCGGCCACAATCAATTTGGGCTTACATTCATGCGCCAGCTTTTCCATTTCGTCGTAGTCAATCAACCCTGTTTCTTCTTTCACATGATATGCTACAGGTTTATAATTAATTCCGGATAAATTTACAGGCGAACCATGCGAAAGATGGCCTCCGTGGGCAAGATCAAGTCCCATAAATGTATCACCCGGCTTCATACATGCAAAAAATACAGCAGCATTAGCTTGCGCACCACTATGTGGCTGCACGTTGGCAAACTCTGCTCCAAACAATTTACATGCGCGGTCAATTGCAAGTTGTTCTGTTTGATCAACTATCTGACAGCCACCATAATATCTCTTACCGGGATATCCCTCGGCATATTTGTTAGTTAATACGGAACCCATAGCCTGCATAACTTGTTCGCTAACAAAATTTTCTGAAGCTATTAGTTCTATTCCATGCATTTGACGTTGTTTTTCCTGTTCAATCAGGTCAAAAATCTGCTTATCGTATCTCATTTTAATGTTTTTTATGGTATCAAAGTTATACATTATTTTATAAAATTAAATTTTATATATCGCTTTTAACATTGATTAAAATCAATCAAAGCTGTATATGCTTTATTCAAACAATAATTATTATTTTTTTTCACTATTGTCCGATAAAAAATATTTCAATTTGCCGGAGATTGTGTATTTACGCCAAATTCAAAAGAAATGCGACAATGCTCACCTTGCTTCCGCCTTAGATAAAAAAGTAAGCACCGCCGCAATGCTGTTCAAAAACTAAACTTGCCCAATTACTCCCTGCCTCGGGACGTTGCATAGAATTTTGCGGGTTAAAGAAAACGGACAGGCAGCGCAGGGAGCCGAAGGCGGCCAAAATGACGGAAATCTGTTTGAGCTGAATAATTTAATCATTTATTCCCTGCAGCGAGTTATTTCCGTCTGTGGCTGGTGAGTGTACGTTTTCTCCGAAAAATTCTCAGGCGACTAGCTTTTCTTTTGTTACTTTTCTTTTGGCAATGAAAAAGAAAAGTAAAACCCCGCCCGGCTCGAGAGTTCAAAAAGAATTAAAAGTTCATTGAGAATTTATTCGGACAATAATGATTTTTTTTGATGATAATTAATAGTGTTTTAATTAAAAAATAATTGATTTTTATATCTTTGTGCCATTGCAAAAAAAATAAAAATTAATTAAATATTCTGTCATGAAACAGCTTTTTCTAATCTCAACTATTATGCTTTTTGCAATAGTTGGAAAATCACAAGATTTATTATGCTCTTGGCATTTTGACACGCTTAAGGCAGCACCTAATACTGCTGTTATTATTCCTGCCGATTCAGGCCTGCAGGATGGCACTGCCAAGATTTATTTAGATGGTACAAACGGTTCTTCAACATGGATAACAGCTACTACGGGAAATGAACTTACTGCATTTGGAGGCAGCACAATAAATGACGGACGTATTAGTTCGGCAAATACTATGTCTCTGACACCTGTTAACAACACTGCAAACAACAAGGGGTTTG
Organism: uncultured Bacteroidaceae bacterium; assembly: GCA_964550265.1. Classification (GTDB taxonomy): domain Bacteria; phylum Bacteroidota; class Bacteroidia; order Bacteroidales; family DTU049; genus GWF2-43-63. Next base: position 8,037 of record CAZJYL010000043.1, on the reverse strand, counting down.
TAATTAAATTTAGCACTTCCGGCTATGAAAACCCAATAATAACCTATGCTACAAGAAATTCAACTACAGGTTTTCAATCTCATTATTTCGAATATAGTATTGATGGTGTTACTTTTACCAGATTTGATACCATAACTGGAATTAATAACGTATTTGCACTCAAAACTGTAGATTTGTCTTCATTTAATTCTTTAGACAATTCACCTTCTGTTTATATCAGAATTATTGTAGTTGGGGCAACCGCAAGCAATGGGAATACTCGCTTTGATAATGTTACAATTAATGCAACTTCATTATCTCCTGTTGACAACACCCCACCTTATGTTGTTAATGCCGAAGCTACTTCACTGACAAATGTTTTGGTTGTTTTTTCGGAACCGGTAAATGCAACAGCAGAAACAACCGGCAATTACACTAATGTTGGCCCTATTGTAAGTGCTACCAGAACTGCCGGATTCGATAGTGTTAATGTTGTGTTAGGCACACCATTAACTTATGGAGTATTTGATACAATTTGCATTTCAAATGTAAAAGACATTGCGGGTAATACAATGACTGGCACTCAATGTTTTCAAATTTCTTATGGCACTCTTGATGTAACGCCTCCAACCGTTATAAATGCTTGGGCTAAAAATTTATCTACGGTGAAAGTTCATTTCAACGAAGCAGTTGATGTTGTTACGGCACAAAATATATCTAATTACACAGGACTTGCAGGAATAGGCTCGGCTACCTTAAATGCTTCGAAAGATACTGTTACACTTGCGCTGTCAACCAATCTGGTAAATGGTGTGGCAGATACATTATACATTCAAAATGTTAAGGATACAGCCGGTAATGCAATGGCTGCGCCACAGATGTTTGTACTTTTCTTAGACACTTTACCTGGACCAAAAGCTCTTGTTATTACTGAGATAATGTACAATCCACCTGAAAGCGGAGTTGACAGTTTAGAGTTTATTGAAATATATAACAATGACGTTGTAAATGTAAATCTTGAAGGATATACTTTAAAATACGGCACAAGCTCGTTTACTTTCCCTGCAGGCTTATTTATCAACTCGGGAAATTTTATACTGGTTGCACCAAAAGCAAATGCTGCAAGTAATTTTTATGGTTTGCATTTTATTCAAGGAGCAACAAACGGCATAAGTAATAGTGGAACTACAGTGAAATTATTATCACCTACCCATGTGTTAATTGATAGCGTAGATTACAAAAATACAGCTCCATGGCCAACTGACGCCAATGGCAATGGGTATAGTCTTTCTTTATGTAATCCAAACCTTGATAACAGCTTAGCTGTCAATTGGGATTTGGGACATGTTGCTTTTGGCGTTATAAATAATAAAACTGTTTATGCTGATCCAGGACAATTTTGCACTTCTTTAACTGATACGACTCCTCCAATTGCCACTCATGCATGGTTGACAAATTTGTCAACGGTAAAAGTTCGTTTCAATGAGTCTGTTTCTGCATCAACTGCAGAAAATAGCGCAAATTATACAGGACTTGGCACAATATCCAATGCTATTTTAAACAGCCATAAGGATACCGTAACATTAACCCTGTCTGTTCCTATGATTAGCGGGGTTGCCGATTCTCTTTTTGTTACAAACATAAGTGATTCAGCCGGTAATATAATGACACAAGTTTATGCTTTCCGTCTTGTATTAGATACATCAACAACTACAAAAAAACTTGTTATCACAGAAATCATGTATAATCCACCCGAAAGCGGAGTTGACAGTTTAGAGTTTATTGAAATTTATAACAACGATGTTGTTCCGGTTGACCTAATTAATTATAAACTATCTTATGGCTCAGTAAATAAAGTTTTCGATGCAAGTCATGTTATTAATCCGGGAGAGTATGCTGTTATCGCTCCAAATAAGGCGGCTGCCGATGCATTTTATGGCATTAATTCAATACAAGGGCCAACTACGGGTATTACAAATTCAGGAACATTTGTTAAAATACACAGCCCGTCAGGATTATTGGTTGACTCGCTTACATATTCAACTTCGGCACCATGGCCTACACAAGCTGCAGGACTTGGTTCTTCTATCACGCTGTGTGATGTAACTGCCGACAATACGGATGGAGCCAATTGGTCAGCCTCGATTAACTTTGTTGGAATTATCAATTCAATAAATGTATATGCTGATCCCAACGCTCCTTGTTTTGTTACAAGTATTTATGAAAATTCAAATGACGAAATAGTAGTTTATCCTAATCCGGCAAATGACTTTATTACCATAAGTGGTATTAACTCAACTGCCCGTATTGATTTATTTAATAATATGGGCATGTTGGTTCTAAGTAGTATTGCAGATTCAAACAATGCAATTATTGAAACTTCCGGTCTTGCCGAAGGATTATATTATTTAAATATTATTTCCGAAAATAAAGGTGTTGTTACCAAACCTCTAATCATAATTAAATAATAAGTTCAAAATATGATTATGCAAAAGGCTATTTTTTTAGATAGCCTTTTGTTTTTTATTTAATGCATAAAATCAATCATTTTTCATAAAAATAAACCTGTTTTGTCCCGCTTTATGCAAATATCTTCCATTCCATGAATAATATGCTTTTGGCTTACTTTTCATTTGCTTATATAAATACATATTTAAAAAGTAATCATAAATATATTCAGCAATCTTTTCGCCGGCATATTCAAAAAGAGCATCTATGTCTTCTTTTTTAAACTCCGTAAAATCATATTTATAAAAATAATTTCCTGTTTCATAATCGTACTCCCACCTGCCTTCAAAATAATCAGCAAGGGAAAACGACGCATATAAAAGTGGTGAAGCCAAAAACGAATCGTTAACAGGATTTATACGCAACCAAAAACATAAATCTACACAAGATATAGCTGTATCGAATTTAATAAAATTCGTGTTTGTGAAATAAAAAGTATCATTAACCGGCAATGTTTTTTCTTCAACATACAACTGAACAAATTCTATTATATATTTATCTTCTTTGCATTTAAAAAATTCATGAACATTTGCATCAGTAAATGATTCAAATGAACTCGCATCTAAATTGAAAAACAAAGAATTCTTAAAAACACTGTCAATATGTGCTGTACCATCATTCTTTAAAAAATAAGTCCGATACGGGAAATATTGTCTTGCATAAATATCGGCTTTTGTTTTGCCTTGAGGTTTAATCATGAACAAATCCCAATTAGCCGAAAATGTAGTGTATAAAGCTATTTTATCATGAGAACTAATAAAAGAATTAGCTATCTTTTTTTCTGAATGACACGATGAAAAGATAGCTAATAATATTATAGCGTATAAAACATTAAATCTAATTGGAAACTTCATCTCGTTCCAATACTTTTTCGGCTATAACTTTTCCATAATTAAACGCCAATGATAATTCTTCATCACTAGGTGTAAATTTTACAAAAACGCCATCGCCATAGAAATCAAGCTTGAGGTTTTCCATAAGAGACTTCAGGATTGAAGCTGATTCCCCGCTCCATCCAAACGAGCCAAAAGCTCCTGCAGGTTTTGCCCTGTCGCGAATCGGACATACAGCAGCCATAAATTTATATGCCGGCAAAAGGATATTTTGATTTATTGTTGGGCTTCCCACAATTATTCCGTTTGCAGTGGTAATTGCAGCATCCATTTCACCTAAAGAAGACGTTTCAATATCCATCAATACTGCATTAACCCCATCAATGGATTCAATTCCTTTTACAATTTCTTTTGCAATTAAGGCAGTTTTTTGATATGCTGAAACATAAGCTACAAGTATGGTTTTTGAAATGGTACTTTTTAAATACTCCTCGCACATTTGTTTTGAGCGATCAACATATCTTTTCCAATCGTTTAACAACAAAGGTCCATGCCCTGTAAGTATTGATTTAATCGGGAGACTTGAAATTTTATCAATGGCTTTTAAAAAAAACTTACTGTATGGTTTAAGAATGACATTAAAGTAATAATCAAATGCATCGTCGTAGTTGCCAACCTTGTTGTCTATCATTTCATCATGGGCAAAGTGGGCACCAAAAGAATCACAGGTAAATAATAATTGTTCTTCTTCGTGCCATGTGTAGATGCTATCAGGCCAATGCAGATTGGGAGCATTTATAAACTTAAGGGTTGCATCACCCAAATCCAAAACATCGCCTTCTTTAACAACACGGTGCTTAAAATCGCAGTTCATTAAATCTTTCAAATAACGAATTGCATTTCCCGAACCAACAACTGTTGCGTTAGGTGCTTCTTTCAGTAAATGAATTATTGAACCACTATGATCAGGCTCGGTGTGATTAACAATAATGTATTCTATTTCATTTAATGCAGTTAACTCACAAAGCTTTTCCTTATACACATCCCAAAACTTTTCTTTAACCGTTTCAACAACAGCTTTGTGTTTTGCATTAATAAAATATGAGTTATATGTTGTACCGTATTTTGTTTCCATTACAACATCAAATGTTACAATGTCTTTGTCAAGAACGCCAACCCATGTTGTTTTGGGTGAAATCTGAATTGTTTTAATGTCTTTCATAAATTTAAATTTATAATGGTAATATAATTTGTCCGTCAAGTCCTTCTTCTAAATTCAGTTCTTCGTTGTTGCCCTCTTCATCTTCAGGTAAGCCCAGCAAAGAACGTATCATTGCATCAGTTGCCGGCTTTGGTTCATTTACCGTAAACTTTTTCAGCGAAACATTACTGATTTTTTTCCCTTTAGCCTTGCAACCACGAATTACGGCAAACTCCGCAACATCAATCTCTTCAGGATCCTTAGGCCTTTTAAGTTTTTTGGAATCATAAAAAACAGTAATTATCGGAAAATATTCAACTGACAACCATTCCATCTGATCCCCCTCGTCAAAAAATTCAATCGTTTTTTCTCCGGGACCCTGCTCAACCTGAAAACGCTTTAAATACCATTCCTTTTCAATGTTCTTATACAAAACAGTAAAAACACGTTTGGAGTTGAACTTTTCAATATGCATCAAATCTTCGTCAAAATGCATTTGCGGATCAGGCCTGGCAATGCGGTAATAACCAGATTTCATAACAAACAGCAATGTGTCGTTGCTGTTAAACTCTCCAAGATACTGCCCCCGCTCCTCGGTTGATAATCGCATAATTTCGGGGTCATACCAATATTTTTTGCCGCCAAGAGTCGATTTCCCTTCATCTTTTAGCTTGATTTTCCTAACCATAAATCTTGTTAACTGATTGCCCATAGAGGCACGGCCTTTAATTGCCAGTTCGCTGAAATCAAAATCAAAAACAAGCTTTTTAAGTTTTGGACGTGGTACCAGATATACAGAAATAACCTCTGCCTCCCCATTAGGATTTGCCGTAAAATAAAGCACTTTTGAATGAGGCGTTCCCTGTGTTAAATTATATTCTTTGTCCCTTGTTATACCCTTGACAAAAAAACGTTTCACATATGTTGTACCTGATGCTCCATCACGATAAATGGCGTTGTATATTGTACGCTCATCGTTTTTACGAAAAACGTCAATATGTATTATATTTTTACCTAAAAATACTTTATCGGCAACCTTGGTTACCATATATGTTCCTTCTTGTGTAAAAGCTATTATATCGTCAAGCTCTGAACACTCTGTAACATATTCGTCTTTTTTCAAACCGAATCCAGCAAAACCTTCTTCTCGGCTAACATAGAGTTTTTGATTGGCAATTGCAACAGCAGCAGCTTCAATATTATCAAATGCTCTTATTTCGGTTTTTCTTTCCCAGCCTTTCGCATATTTTTTCTTTATATCCCTAAAATACGCAATGCAGTAATCTACAAGATTGTCAAGGCGATCCTGAACTTTTTTTATTTGATCTTCCAGACCTTTAATAAGTTCATCGGCTTTGAAAGAATCAAATTTTGATATTCGCTTAATCTTAATTTCGGTTAAACGAATTATATCATCTAATGTGATTTCTCTGTAAAACTTCTTTTTGTAGGGTTTAAGTCCTTTATCTATAGTTTCCAGCACACTTTCCCATGTAGTACATTCTTCAATGTTCCGGTAAATGCGATTTTCGATAAATATTTTTTCGAGAGACGAAAACAGATGCTGCTCTTTAAGTTCAGATAGTTCAATTTCAAGTTCTAATTTCAATAAGTCTTTTGTATGCTGCACTGAATTAACAAGCAGTTCTTCAACGTTAATGAACTTGGGCTCGTTATTGTGAATTACACAACAAATTGTGGAAATTGATATTTCGCAATCAGTAAATGCGTATAAAGCATCTATTGCCTGATCGGTAGATACCCCTGCAGCAAGATGAACAACAATTTCCACATTGGCAGCCGTATTATCCTCTATTTTGCGGATTTTAATTTTGCCTTTTTCATTAGCATTAACAATAGAATCTATCAAAGCGGATGTGGTTACCGAAAAAGGTAATTCCGTAATAACAAGCGATTTTTTATCAGGCGATGTTATCCTGGCCCTTATTCTTACTTTCCCGCCACGTTCGCCTTTATTATAATTTCTTACATCAATAAGTCCTGCTGTCGGAAAATCGGGATACAAGGTAAAAGACTCATTTTTTAGAACGGAAATGCAAGCATCCAATAGCTCAACAAAATTGTGAGGCAATATTTTTGTAGAAAGTCCTACTGCAATGCCTTCAGATCCCTGAGCAAGCAATAATGGAAATTTTACCGGTAAAAATTCCGGTTCATTGTTGCGTCCGTCGTATGAATGAATCCATTTTGTGGTTTTTGGATTAAAAACAACATCCAGGGCAAATTTTGACAATCTGGCTTCGATATATCGGGGAGCGGCAGCAGAATCACCCGTAAGTATATTGCCCCAGTTCCCCTGCATGTCGATAAGTAGTTCTTTTTGCCCCAATTGTATTAATGCATCACCTATCGAAGCATCGCCATGAGGGTGATATTTCATTGTGTTGCCAATAATATTGGCTACTTTATTATATCGGCCATCTTCCAATTCACGCATTGAATGAAGAATACGCCTTTGCACGGGCTTTAAGCCATCTGCCAAATACGGCACGGCCCTGTCCAAAATTACATAAGACGCATAATCTAAAAACCAGTTCTTATACATGCCTGATAGGCTGGTAATTTTAGATTTATCCTCTTGTGCTCCGTCAGAATTTAAATTTGTTTTTTTGTTTGGGTCAAAATTCATCTCTCAATCTTATGTCCATATTCGTAGCAAAATTAATTCAATGGCAAAAAATATCAAAGCAATAATGATAAATGTTTTCCACAGTTTTGTTCCTTGCTGAATATCAGCTATAAGTGAAGCAGTGGATTCTCCTTTTTCAAGTATTGATATATTTTTATTTTTTCCGGTTATATTATTAATTTCACCAATAGTGTAATAATCCATAATACTTTCGGTTCTGGTGTAATTTAAACCGAAAGCACTTAGTGTTTTTCCTTCACTAATAACTTTATATGCTCCGGGATTGCTAATATTCTGCGTCAGGAAAATTTTGGGCGGATTACCGCTGCTAAAACCCGGGATAAATTCAGCTTCATTATCAAAACTTCTTAAAACCGGTGGTCTTTCTCTCATTGCATTTGCCGCCTGGATATCAATACCATAAGGATAATCAAGTGAATATGCAACGCATGGTGCCACCGAGCCTGAAAATGCCATCTGCATAACTGTTGGGACAAACAGAGCGTTGGATGCAAATGTTGAAAACGACGACTGAAGCGGCACCGACAATAAATAAATATGCCCTTTGCCTTTGCTTAATTCTAAAAGAAAAACACTGCCGTTCATTAATGTCATTATACTCCTGCCCGAACCTTTTGGTATTCGGTATGATTTAAAAATTGCAGGAAATTGTATTTGCTTTGGCGGAGTAACAAATACTCCCTTAAGTAAAGGGCTGTCATAATCTATTTCCGAGACTCTTGTATTTGAGGTGTCAAGCCCATTAAAAAAAGGAAGCCCCATGGTGGAAAATCCCTGCCTATAATTTTCAATATTGGCAGCAGACGGAATAATTAACACATTACTGCCCCCTTCAAGTATTTGGT
>CAZJYL010000042.1:6693-12693 GCA_964550265.1 uncultured Bacteroidaceae bacterium | reverse complement strand
AAGGCCATTGAGTATTATCAAAAAGCGATAGAGACGGACTCCACTTATTTTGCCGCCTACCACAACTTAGGCATTGCATTTTCCTATAAATTGGAATATGACAAAGCAATTGAATATTACAAGAAGGCAATTGCCATTGACAACACGAAAATAGATTCTTATATTGCACTTGGTGGCGTTTATGAGCAAAAACAAGATTACAATAAAGCAATAGAGATTGTTAAGCAAGGATTGGAAGTTAGTCCAAATTCACCGGAAGCATTCTATTATTTGAGCATCCTGTATGATAAAATAGATGCTCCAACTTATGTAATTTTCTATGCAAAAAGAGCAGCTCAATTAGGAGATAAACTTGCACAGCAGTTTCTTGCCGAAAACGAAATATCGTGGGAATTTGATTTTGAAAAACCTGATTATAAGCAAATAAAATCAAATATTGCGAACAAGAAATACAGTTTTTACTACCCTAAGCTTTGGGATAGATATCAGAAAGGCGACAGCACTATGACTCTGGATGAAAAGAGACATTTATATTATGGTTATGTGTTTCACAAAGATTACTCGCCTTATGCAAGCTCCTACGATCAAAAACAGGTGAGTGAAATATTAAGCAAGGAAAATCCAACCGAAAAGGAATGGGAAAAACTGGTGTCGTTATTAAATACTGCACTAAGTTCCGATCCATTTAGTTGCAGGTATCTTTTTTATCAGTATGTTGCATATAAGAATTTAAATCAGTTTGATAAAGCCGACATAGCCATAAAAAAATTACGAAATGTTGCTGATGCCTTATCTTCTACGGGCGATGCTCTATCAAAAGAAACGGCCATACATGTTATATCAGTATCCAGTGAGTATGATTATTTATTTTTGTATGACTTATCGATGAATAGTCAGGCTTTGATAGACGGTGGTTACGATGTTTTATATCTGGAGCAAAATGAAGATGGTCTGGAAGAAATGTGGTTTGATATAAGTCAGGCATTGAATTATCTTAGTAAACAGTTTAAATAAAAATTGAATAAAACAAACTTTCGATTCATTAACAAGCAAGTTTGCTTTAACGGACAAAAAGTTGTTTATTAACAAAAGCATTTTAATCTGAAATGCTGTATTTAAACGCAACAAGTGCCTGAAAAACTTTTATGCGCCCGGCTTGTAAGCGTTAACACATTAAAGACAAAGCCGTTGAAAAGCTTTAAAAAACTCAGCAGAATAAAAATTTAATTTACAAAACAAAGACAAAAGCTATGTGGAAAAAAATTATTAAGTTGTTTTTGCGGCTTGCTATTTCAGCTAGTTTTTTATCGGCAGTTGCCGACAGATTTGGCTTATGGAGCAGTGAAGTTTCGGTATGGGGTAATTGGGACAATTTTCTGGCATATACAAAGTTGATAAACCCGTGGCTCCCCGATTCGCTGATACCATTGCTTGGAATATCTGCAACCATTGCTGAAATTGCTTTTGCCTTTTTTCTTTTGATTGGCTTTAAAACGGAACTATTTGCCAAATTAAGCGGATTCCTGCTGCTGATATTTGCCCTTTCGATGACTTTTTCAACCGGAATTAAAGGCGCATTTGACTTTTCGGTTTTCAGCGCATCCGCAGGTGCATTTGCATTAAGCTTGATAAAAGAGAAGTATTTAGAATTAGACAGTTTGATTTTTAAGTCGAGAAATGTGTAATCAAATGTTAATCGAAACCTGCTGTAATTTTGGTAAATTTGAACTAGTAAATGGTTTATTCATTGGCATTTTGTCTTCAGTTCTGGCAACTATTATTGTTCTGACTATTCAATATTTACACCGAAAAAGTGTTTTCAAAAAAAAATTCTTAATCCTTGAAGGAGAATACGAAGGCTATGGGTATAGCGACTCTGACCCAACTAAATTGAATACGAATGAATCTCAAAGCAATGCAAGCATAAAATATATTGAAAGAAATAAGCTTAAAATTTATGTAAAGCACGACGAACGTAAGTGGACTGGAGACCTTATTATGGAATCAGAAAATTTCGGAACTATAGTTTGGAAATATGATTCAGAAAAAGCAGACGAACATAATTTTGGTTTCAAACGGTGTTATGTATGGAAAGACAATGATGCAAATAAATTGTTTTTGTACTTAATAGGTGAATCACAGTTGGACGGAACTTACAATGGGTTACTTGAAGGCGATAACAAAGAATTATTGAAAAGAATTTTGAAGTCAAACAGAGAGGTGTTTATTAAAAGTGCATTATTTTAGAATTAATTTATTAAATTTGAGTAAAGTTAGAAAATAGTAACATTTCAAATCAATAGCAATTGCGATTACACACTAAATACTTCCAAAAGAATTTAAATCACTGTTATATAGATGCATACATGTGTATTTACAATGAAAATAATGATTTTATTTGCTCAATTTACTATTTTAGATTCACCCGACCTATCATAAATCATTCAAAAAAGTAAACCTATAAGTTGATTTAATGAAAATAGTTTGTATATTTGCAAAACAGTTGTATGCTTTTCATTATAAAGATGAGATTTACAATGAGTTTGATCGAAATATGGACCTATGGACAGATCCGAACTATTTGAGCGAATTTGGCAAAAAAAACAAACTACAAGATGTTTATGTGTTCGTTGACGAAATATTGCAGGATGCACAAGCTCTTGAAAATCTATTGGATGATGTCAGTCAACGAATTAAATCTTCAAGTTCCTATTTTGAGGCATTGGATTTATCGGAATATGGTAAAAAACTGCCATTTCAAAAGGGAAAAATCAGATTTAACAAATTACGCTTTTACGCAATAAAAATCGATGTGGATTGCTATGTGATAACAGGAGGCGCAATAAAAATGAGTCAAAAAATGGAAGACCATCCAGATACCGCCAATGAACTCCTAAAGTTAAAGGCAGCAAGAGAGTTTTTAAATTCTAATGGGGTTTTTGATGATGGTTCTTTCTATGAATTATTAGCTGAACAAAATGAAAACGAATAAAGAGAAATTTTTAGCACTAGTATCTTCTGAAAAGGTTGATACAATTGAACGTAATAAAGAACGAATTAAAAATCGAGCTATGTTACGCGAGTCGCAAAATATTGCAATAAAAGTACTACGAAAATTAGATGAATTAGCATGGTCTCAAAAAGAACTTGCAAGAGAAATGGGTGTTTCGCCGCAGCAAATTTCGAAAATTGTAAGCGGAAAAGAAAACCTTACAATTGAAACTCAAATTAAGTTGCAAAATATTTTAGATATTCCCATTTTGGCTAGTTTTTACGAAAGGGAAATTAAAAATGTTTATGATTCAATATTTACTTTGGCAAAACGTTGTGCCGTGCTTGAAGTTCAAGTTGATCAAATATCAGCATATAAAACCTGCAAGATCATAAAAATGGATTATCGCCCGTTCACACAAGAATATAATTTTAATTCATTATGACCAAAAAAAACGATGCGCAAATAAACTTTGCTTTGACTGCAATTAAGACAGAGCAATTTGCAATTTTTGAGGAAAATTTTGAACAAAAAAATGAAAGTGGTTTTTCAACGGAATTGCAATTTAAGTTGAATCATATAAATAAACAAATAGGAGTATTTTTAGGATTTGAATTTTTCCAAAATGAAAAAATATTTTTAAAAATTCAAGTTAGTTGTAATTTTAAAATTCAAGAACAATCCTGGGATAATTTCATTCATGAAAATAAATCAGATATTGTTATTCCAAAAAATTTTATGGCTCATCTAGCAATGATCACCACAGGTACTGCTAGAGGTGTATTATTTGCAAAAACTGAATCAACATGCTTCTCGAAATTTATAGTTCCAACAATAAATGTATCAGACATGATTCTCGAAGACGTAGTTTTTAATATTAAAGATGAATAAGGTTAATTTTTTTCATAAGAAGCGTCAGGTTAATAAATAAAACAAATATTCGCCAGCAGCTAATGTGGCAGTCACCAGCTATTCCAGCAGGATTTATATAATGTACGTTATATGTTACCGATTCAGTAAACTAAGGCAGCAAGCAAGATTGTTTTTGAATTTATGCCTGCACCTTATGAAAGCAAGCTATCGCGGCACAGGCATAAATAAAAACAGCCACGCTTTCGCGCGGCTGTTTATGAACGTGTGGCGGAGAGCGAGGGATTCGAACCCCCGGACCCTCGCGGGTCAACGGTTTTCAAGACCGCCGCAATCGACCACTCTGCCAGCTCTCCGCAACAAAATTACAAATAATTTTTAATTCGTAACCCGGTATTTTGTTTCTTTTTCATAAACCACTGATTTGCAGTAGGTAAACAAATTGCCCGATAACTTATTAAATCTGTACATTCCTTTATACGCTTATATTAATGCTTTAAATTGATTATCTTTGTGTTGCCAAAAACTGTAACATGAAAAAGATTTTAATCTTTCTTTTTATAGGACTATATATAGTTAATGCTTCAGCTGCTCCTAAAAAATTAAACATTTATATTTCTTATTGTACTTTTTACAGTCCTAAAGACGGACCTTATGTAGAAACATATTTTGCTTATAATGGCAAGACAGTAAATTATCAAAAAAACGAAAACGGATTATATCAGGCAAAACTTGAGGTTTTAATTCTGTTCAAGCAAAACGACACAATAAAAGCGTTCAGAAAATATAATTTGTTTAGTCCGGAAATGGCTGACACAGCAGGATTTAATACGCTTTTTCGCGATGAGCAGCGCATAAGTGTGCCGAATGGCGATTATTCAATGGAAATCTCCATAAAAGACGCTTATGGCACGGAGCCGGCAATAATGGTAGCGGAACCGATAACCATAGATTATAGTAATGAGAGTGTACAGATTTCGGGAATTGAGCTTTTGCAGTCGGTTGCAAAAACAACTGAGGTAGGCATTAACAGCAAGGCTGGATATATTCTGGAACCATTGCCCTTAAACATTTATCCCACAAATGTCAGCAAAATGCTTTTTTATGGTGAAATGTACAATATGCAGTCAAAGCTGGGCGATGGTAGCAGGTATCTTTTTCGCACTTATGTGGAAGATATGATTACAGGTAGAAAAATCGAAGGCTTGCTGTTTCAAAAGCGTATGGATTCAAAAGATATTGAAGCTGTAATTCATGAATTCGACATCAGTAATTTACTCACGGGTTCATATTTTTTGGTTTTGGAAATAAAGGATAAAGACAATAATTTGCTTGCATCCAACCGTGTATATTTTGAAAGATGGAACGACAGGGAAAAATCAATAGAGATGATAGACGAGAATTTTGTGGCAGCATCTTTTGTTCGTAACATCACGCAAATCGACACTTTGAAAGAATATATACGTTGCCTTAGACCCATATCCACCGAGATGGAGAAATCTTATATCGACAACAATATTAAAACAGCCGACCTGTCATTGCTGCAACGATACTTTTTAAATTTCTGGTTGCAGCGTAGCGAATCAGCACCGGAATCGGCATGGATTGAATATTATAAGCAAGTGATTAAGGTTAATGCCAATTTTGGAACACGCATACGTAAGGGATATGAAACCGACAGAGGCCGCGTTTATCTGATGTACGGAGAACCAAATACCATAACCGAAGTACCGCATGAACCCGCTGCATATCCTTATGAAATCTGGCATTACTACAAGGTTATGAATCAGTCAAACAGGAAATTTATATTTTGCAATTTCGATCTTGTAACCAACGATTATGAGCTTATTCATAGCGATGCCATTGGCGAAATTTATGACATTAACTGGAAAATGAAATTATTAAAGCGTAATTTTACAACAAACAGTCTTGATGAGCAAAAGCCTGATTTCGGCTGGGGCAGCAAAGTAGATGATTATTTCAATACACCTCGCTAATACGCTGAGATTTTCTTGCAAAGGGCGCTGAGACGCAGAAGAGTTTTTCGCGCAAAGATCGCAGGGACGCAGAGGGATTTTTTCTCGCAAAGGGCGCTGAGACGCAGAAGAGTTTTTCGCGCAAAGATCGCAGGGACGCAG
>CAZJYL010000042.1:0-6593 GCA_964550265.1 uncultured Bacteroidaceae bacterium | reverse complement strand
AGGGGTTTTTTCTCGCAAACATCGCTGAGTCGCAAAGGGATTTTTCTCGCAAAGGTCGCTGAGCCGCAGAGGGGGTTTTCTGGCAAAGGGCGCAGTGAAGGAGAGAGATTTTTCGCGCAGAGTACGCTGAGTCGCAGAGGAATTTTTATTGCAAAGTACGCTGAGCTGCAGAGTATAATTGTGCAAATGGTGCATGGATGCAGAAGAACATTTTTGTTATTTGGATGAGCGTATGTGGAATTTTTGCACAAATAATTTTCAATAACATTTGAAATAATTAATGATATTTGTTAAAATTATAGTATGAAAGAAAATGAAATTTCCGAGTTAATTATTAACCTTGCCATCAAAGTCCATACAGCTCTGGGGCCAGGATTACTTGAGTCTGTTTACGAAGAGTGTTTATGCCATGAGTTTAAAAAAGCAGGACTAAACTTTGTCAGACAACAACCTATAAAACTGGTTTATGACGGCTTGATAATGGATGTTGCTTTTCGTGCAGACATTATTGTTGAGGACAAAGTGATTATCGAATTAAAAAGCGTTAAGGAAGTGGACAAGGTTATGAAAAAAATCCTGCTGACTTACTTACGACTTACTGATAAGCATCTTGGTCTGTTAATCAATTTCAATGAAGTATTATTGAAAGATGGAATAACCCGTATTGTGAACAATTTGGAAGAGTAGGGCAATTGCTTCAATTTTGAAAAGATAGCGTCCCAGCGCTCTCCGCGTCCTCCACGATCTCCGCGCGACCACTTATTCTCTCCGCACCTCTGCGCCCTCCGCGTGAACCAAATACTTATTCACTCTGCGCCCCTGCGTTCTCATTTTACAGGCAGCGGCGAAACAGCATTCAGCCGCACAACGCTTTCTTCCGACACCCATCCCTGCGTTCCGTCAGCTGTTACTACATGAAGCCAAGGGGTTTTTGATTCAATAATATGAACTTTAACGCCGGGCTGAATCATTGCAATGCTCGTTCCATCCTTGTCGGGCGAACTTCGTAATGGTGCAGCTTCGTTCATCACAATAGCATTTTTTGAATTTTTTATATTGTAATATCCGCTTATGCTTTGGGCCAGAGACAGCATTAAAACAATTAATAAAACAACAGAGCAAATAAAAAACGCCCTGCGTTTAATACTCGAAGCTGATATAAGAAAAACAATTAATGATGCGAGAAACAATGCCAAAATAATTAAAAAGAAATAAGTCCACCATTTCCACGACATCAATGATGAAATCCAATTCCATGCTATTACAAAAAAATTCTGAGGAACAGTTTCCTGGCTCCCTAAAATTGTTTTGCTTACAAATGCCAGATTTACTACTGCATCTTTATGAGCTGCGTTTAGGAGCAAACACTTTTCGTAGCACCATATAGCAGCGGCAATATTATTGCTACGATACAAGGCATTTCCCATATTGTAATACACTTCGTCGTTTGAATATCCGCTACGGAGCAGGTCGTTGTATTGCAAAACGGCTTCAGAATATTTTTTTTGATTGTATAGAACATTTGCATTATTGAATTGCTCTTTCGGATTTTGGTTTTGCAGGCCTGATGCAAAGGAAACAAACCACAAGGACATTATAAAAAATACACTTATTGTTTTCATTTTGTTGCGTGGGTTTGAATTTTTACAATTAATTCGGCAGCTTTTTCATATAATTCGTTTTGGCTTAGTTGCCCGCTGGCAGGAGCAAATCTTGTAAACTCGCAATCGTCAAGAATCCTTATAAATTCTTCTGATATTTCAGCCGGAATATTACTGCTCAAAAGTATTTCTTTTGCATTGGAAAAGCTAAGTTCTGAAAATGGAATAGTAAATTTGTCGGTAAGATACAGCCAGAGTGCCTTGGCTAATTCGTTATAGAACTCATCATACTTTTGTTCGTCAAGTAATGCTTTGGCTGTTTTCAGGCGACGTTTAGCCTTGCGCATTGCCATTCTTATTTTATATTCACTCACATTGGCTTTAAGCTTGATATGCTTACGGAAGTACCAGAGAATAATAACGGCAACCAGTATCATTGCCAATACCACTATCCAGTAGAGAAGAGAGAAACTGAAAAGTTGCGAATTGAATTTGGAGTTCGAAATATTTTCGTGGATATGTCTGATATCTTCGTTTAATTTTTTCTCGGAGCTGACATTAGTGCCACTGCCTTGAAGAACTTTTATTTTAAATTCGGGCAGGTCAACTTTTTGATATTGTCCCGTTGATGGATTGAAAAATGCAAAGGGGGCAGGAGAGATTACAAAGTCACCGGGTACGGTTGGCTGTAATAAAAATTCAAATTCTCTGTCGCCACTAATGCCGTTTGCCGATTTATTGAAATTATCCATTATGTCAGGGTCGAACCATTCAAAACTTTCCGGAATACCCGGCTCGTTGTATTCGATTAGCGGAAGGTTTCCGCTTCCCGATACTTTGATTTTAAGCACAACTGCATCGCCGGTAAAGCATTTGTTCCTGTCGATTTCTGCTTCTGCAGTAAAGTTCCCAACTGCTCCGCTGAACGATTCAGGCTTTCCTGCTTCGGGCAATGTCATCGCCGTAATGCTGCAAGGATTACTCGAAATATTTCGTTTTTCATTTTTTGCACCAAAGCCGGCAAAAGGATCAAAGCCTGAAGAGCTAAACGGGTCCTTGAAAAACTGATCGAATATCGAAAACGGATTATAGCGTTGCTGGTTTGGTACCTGTACTATTGCTTCTATTTCCAGAGAAGGAATTGTAAGGTTGCCTGATTTTTGCGCTATCAAAGCTACCTGCCTTATTTCTCCCACCACATATCGTTTTCCGTCTATGGTTTCTTCCCATGTTTTTGCTTCTTTTCTTGTGTCGGTTAATTCTTCAGTCCAGAAACCATCCATCGAAGGAGTTTTTTCTATTCCGTATTGCGAAATGTCGTAGCGTGTATATAAGCGGTATGAAACCGTAAATTGTTCTCCCTGATATACTCTTGATTTAGATGGAATGGCAGAAAGGAAAACATCTCTTCCGTCTGTATTTACAGGTTTAGGCTGGTTTTTGTCGGGCTGAACAGTTGCATTGTTTGGCTGTCCTTGCGACTTTACTGCGTTGCCACTGCTTGTTACATTTATTGTTACGCTGTTGGAACTGTATATCTGACCGTTTGCTTTAACTTTGGCAGGCTCAATGGTGAAAGTCCCAGCCGATTTGGGAACAAGAGTAAAAATCCATTTTGATTCGCCGGGACTGCTTTGCACGAGTTGACCGTTTACAATTATTTGCATTCCGCCACCACCTGAAAACGATGATTGTCCGACGACCTGAAACCCATTAAATGAAGGTTTTGTGAACGATTCGGCACTTGCTCCCGAAAGAGTGTATGTTATCTTTACATTTGAATTTACAGGTACGGTTGAATAATCGCTGTAGGCAGAAAATTTAACTTGCGCTGACAGCATCAGCCCTGTCAATAAAAAAACAAATGATAAAACAGATTTCATATTCTACCAGTCTTTATATCCGTTTGTTGCACCCTGCCCTTCTTTTACAGGCTGTGCATGAATTTCTCTTTGTGTTTGCTTTTCTTTATTCTGCAATGCCTTCAGCATCTGATCTGCCTGTGCAGCACTGATCTCGTTTTTTTGCTGTTCCTGCTTGTTGTTGTCCTTATCCTGATTTTTATCCTTGTCTTGTTTTTCGTCTTTGTTTTTATCCTTGTCTTTATTCTGGTTTTTATCCTGATTCTGATCTTGTTGATTTTGCTGGTTTTGCTGATTTTTCTGGTTTTGTTGATTTTGCTGCTCCTGCTTTTTCAGCATTTGCAAAGCGTACGAAAGATTGTATCTAGCATCGTTGTCATCAGGATTAAGTTTAAGCGCGCTTTTATATGCATTAATGCTTTGCTCATAATTTTTTTCCTGCATAAAAGTGTTGCCTATATTATGATAAAGCCTGCTTTGGATGTGAGCATCCAGACTGTCGTTAAGTAAACCGGAATAAGTTTCCCTTGCACTTTGAAAATCACCTGATTTATATAAACTGTTTGCAAGGTTGTATCGCGCCTGAAAATCGTAATCCGATTTTTGTTCCAGACTTTTTCTGTAAAGGCTCGTGGCTTTGTCAAATTCCTGATTTCTATATGCTTTGTTGCCATCTATTACATTCTTAACTGAATTTTGGCCTGAAAGAGAAACAGAAATCAGCAGTAACAAAGCAAATGCACTTATATATTTCATTTGATATTCCTCCTTTCAATGAAATTTTTCATAAGGTCTTGCCATTTCATTCTGCGTTCAACAAGTATAAAATCAATTATCAAAAGCATCAAAGCAGGAATTAAAAGCCAAAGATATAACGATTTATAATCAGAAAAAACCATTGAACGATTTTCGGTTTTTTCGGTTTTTCTCAATTCTTCCATTATGCTTTCGGCTGCATTACCCAAATCTTTTGTACCTACAAACAAGCCGCCTGTTTGTGCCGATAAATTTTTCAACAATGCTTCGTCGGGTTTGGTGATTATGGTATTTCCCGACTCGTCTTTTTTGTATCCTACCCGGGTATAATTGTTGTAAACGGGTATTGGGCCGCCTTTTTCGGTACCAATGGCAATAGTGTGGATTGGTATTTTTCTTTTCTGTAATTCGCCGATAACCATCGAAGGATCTCCTTCAAGGCTTTCGCCATCGCTAAGTAGAACTATGGCAGGGTATTTTGCCTTACTGCTGTCGATGCTTGTTAGCGCCGTTATTAAGGCATTTTCAATATGTGTTCCTTGTCGGCTTATAAGGTCGGGGTCAAGATTCCGCACAAACATCGAAACTGCAGTCTGATCTATTGTCATGGGTAATTGAATAAAAGCATCACCTGCAAAAACAACCAGACCCGCACGGTCGGTAGTCATACGTTCAATCATGCTTAAAAGTATCTGTTTTACCTTGCTTAAGCGATTGGGTTTGATATCCTCGCATCTCATCGAATTGCTTATATCAACAACAAATTGAATGTCGCTCCCTTTTGATTGTACTTGTTTGTCAACTTTTTTACCTGCCAAAGGATTTGCTAACGACATTATCAAAAAGGCTGAAGCAATAAGAAAAATAATGACTTTGGATGCAGGCTTATTTTTAGAAAAATTTGAAATACTTAAGTTAAGATTGCTTTCAGAAAACATTTGCATTATAGTTTTCTTTCTGGCAAAATAGTAGAGCAAAAACAAACCGATGGCTAATAACAAAGTAGTGAGCCACCAAAGATTTTCGGGGTGTTCAAATTTGTACATAGCTTATGGTATTATTCGTAAAACAGTATATCTCAAAACAAATTCAACTGCCAGCAATATTAGAGCAATTAATGTAGGGAAGAAAAACAAATCATGCTTCTCTGACATGCGGGCAACTTTTATTCGTGTTTTTTCCATTTTGTCTATTTCATCATAAATGGATTCCAAAGACTTATTATCAGTTGCCCTGAAATATTTTCCACCTGTCATTGCGGCCATTTCTTTAAGCATGGGCTCATCCAGTTTCACCTCAACATATTCATAGGATGTTCCCATAATTGATTTGAAAGGATATGGTGCCTTACCCATGGTGCCGACACCAACAGTATAAAGCCTTATACCATAAAGTTTAGCTATTGATGCGGCATTTATCGGATCAACAAAACCGCTGTTGTTAATTCCGTCGGTAAGTAATATAATTACTTTACTCACAGCAGTGCTGTAGCGCAATCTGTCAACGGCAATTCCAACTGCATCGCCTATGGCTGTGCCATCGCGAACTATGCCATTTTTAATCTGCATAAGCAATTGTCTTAAAACGGCATGGTCTGCGGTAAGGGGACATTGTGTAAAAGCGGTTCCGCTAAAAGCCACCAGTCCTATTCTGTCATTAGGACGTCCTGCAATAAAATTCAGTGCAACTTTTTTGGCAGCATCTAAACGATTTGGCTTTAAATCTTCGGCAAGCATACTTCCCGAAACATCGTTTACAAGCATTATATCTATCCCTTCAATATTATAGTCGTTGTGATAGCTGTAAGATTGGGGTCCTGCAATTGCAGTAATTATGAAAGTTATGGCAATAAGTCTAAATGCAGGGAGTGAGTGAAACATCCTTTCTCTTATGGTTTTGGGCGTTTTCTCTATTGCCTTTAAAGAAGATGCAAAAACTGCCTGTCGTGTATTTTTGTAATTTTTGATATACCACCAAATTAATAATGGTATAAACCCCATTAGCAGAAACGCCCACGGATGCGCAAACGAAAGATCATTTATCCATTTCATCATTATCGGTGTTTGTTTCAATTGGTTTTGTATTATTTACAAATGATATAGCCTGGTCAACAGAATTTTCGTATTTCCCCGGGTCGGGTCTGAAGCGCGCAAATTTTGCCATGTCGGCTATTTTCAGTATCTCGTTGAGCTCATCAATGCATTCCTGCTTAATGCCGTTTTTGGTAACTGCGTCAATCAGCTCTGAAGATAACATTTCGGCTGCCTGTATGTTGCGGGAATAAATTAAATATTTCCTTAAAATGTCAACCAGTTCCGTATAGAAGTCTTTGGGCGAAATGCTGAACCATGAACGCGACTCCTTCATTTTGTAT
>CAZJYL010000041.1:0-12738 GCA_964550265.1 uncultured Bacteroidaceae bacterium | reverse complement strand
CTTCGTCTTGTCGCCTCAAAGCTAGCGCACCTCAGACTTTTTCAGCAGACCCTAAATATAGAAACGGACAAGGCATTATATCATGAAAAAATCGTGAAGTTTTAATCAGGATATTTGTTTATGAGCTTAAGTGCCAAATGCCATTGTAACTAAGTACTTGCCTTTTTGATGCTATAATTTTTACTCATGTTGTATTAAGACAAAGTAGTTATTATTTTGTTAAAAATAATGAGTATTGCAAATTTTGGACGTAAATTTGATATAAAGTATTTCTTTTATTCGTGATATAACAACGAAATTAGTCAGGTCGCAAAATTTTTATTGTATTATGAAAAAGCTATTTTTACTATTATTGATATCCTTATGCCTTTTTTCATGCAAAAAGGACCCGGATGATACACCAAATGTTTCAGAAGACAATCAGTTTGATGTAATTTACGATAAAAGCGACAAGCAACAGGTTGTAATACAGATATTCAGATTCGATGGCAATGTAGAGACAAAACTCACAAACGACTTAACGCACAATTACTGGTGGCCAAGAGCATCATACGATGGGACAAAGTTTTTGTGTTATCGGACACCAAAAAAAGGCTCTGCTCAGGAAGATAACAATACCAATGATTATGAAAATTCGGACTTGATGATATTCAATATTGATGGCAGCAATCCACAGGTAATAATTACAAAAGGGCAATATGGATGGCAGGCACAAGGCGTTGCCAAATTCAGCCCCGACGGCACAAGTATCCTTATGGCTGCCTATTGTACAGACTCGGCTCGTGGCTATAACAATATTCAGTGGAGACTTGTCATTACTGATATTAATGGAAATAACCCCAAAATCATTTCTCCTAAAAACAAGGTATATGCCGACCCCGCATGGTCTCCAGATGGCAAAAGGGTTGTATATGTTTCTCTGCCTGATGATAAGCCTAACGGATGGAATGAAGATTTTGAAATATTTGTTGCAGACTATAATGCACAAACTGAGGAGCTGGAAAATGAAATTCGCCTGACAAATGATAATTTATACTGTTTCGATCCGTGCTGGAGTTATAATGGCAAATACATAGCCTTTACCAGGTGTCAGTTCTTTAATACCCCTTTCAACAGCGATGTTATCAGAGTTAAGCCCGATGGAAGCGACGAGAAGGTTCTGCTGGATGACAATCTTTCCAATGGCGTTCCATACTGGACACCTGATGATAAAAGGGTATATTTTCACACCCTCGGTATAGGAACAACATTTTCTATTGCCAGTTGCAATGCAGTAACCGGAGGCGACAAGATAATACACTTACTTGGAGGCTCAAATGGCACTCTGTACTCCACGCCGCAACCGATTAAAAAATAAATTCAATACATTCCGATAAAAGCCACATTTTTGTGTGGCTTTTTGTTTATCTGAAAATTCAATTCAAAGCTGCAAATTCAAATTTTTAAAAAGCGGTTTTATTTCTTCCAGCTTTTTTTATATGCCTTGCTGAAAACCGAAAACCATTTTTCGCCTTCGGTATATTTTAGCAATTGTATGTTATAGTTTGCAATTCCGTTTATTTTGCCCCTGATGGCCATTTTTGTTCCAAGCTGTGTTTGCAGGGTTTTGGTAAATTTAGCAGGATAGCTTCTGTTTTTGAGTTCCTGCAGCATGCTGAAAGACACGTCATAATCTTTAAGCGACAAATAGTAATCGGTTGCGAAATAAACAAAATTAACATCACGTCCTTTTAAAATGTATTCCTGAGCAGTTAAATGTTTAAGGCCAAAAGTGTCTATTTTGTTTGTTGTGTAAAAGATGCCGCAGGTGTTTATCTGTTTTATGCATTCGTTATAGTTTTTCTGAGCTGCATATTCATCGGCTTTAAAAAACATGTTTTGATATTCAATTGCGGGTTTAATGCGATTCTGTTCTGCAAAGGCCACACTATTATTAATATTACACAATATGTTTTTATTTGTTACATCAATGGCTTGCGAAAGCGTTACCGAAGCCTGCGTGTAATCTCCTTCGCGCATGAGCTTTTTTGATTTTTCTAACAGCGAATTGTAATTTTGCTCGGCATTGGCACATTCCTGCGAAAATATTTTATTTTTCAATTCCAGCATCGAAGTTTCCAGTTCCTTGTCTTTTTCCAGCTCATAAAGCATAATTTCAGCATTGGCTTTTTGATATGAATTTCGAGCTTCGTCAAGTTTGTTTCCCCATGCCTGAACTTTTCCTTCTTCTATTGTGGAAATAACAGAGGGTTTACCCGCAACACGTATGAATATATCCAAACTATCGTTGCGCTTGAATGTGAATTCTTGCTGATATGTTCGTGCCTCGAGAAAATATTTCAAAGCATCGCCGTAATTGTTTCCGTTTAAATAATTTTTGCCATTGACAATTGCAATATTGTATCTCTTTTCTTTAATGCTGCTCATAACCGACATAGCCTCGCGATTCGATATTATGTCGTCTTGATGGGCTTGCTGATACAGTAAGGCCTGATTGCATTTTTCTTCTGCAGCATTAAGCTGTTCATTTTTCAACTTATTGCGCGAAAGCTCTAAAAAATTGTCATAAACTCCGTTATGTGCGGTTTTAATTCCCGATTTATATCCGTTTACTTCGCCAATGCTTGTATAAAGTTTGCTTATGCTGTCACATTTATTAAACTCAATTATGGCTTTTTCGTATTGCTTTTTTTGGTTTAATGTATTACCCAAATTTACGTATTCTTTACATAAAACGCCCATCCACTGTATGCTTTCCGAATTGCTTATTATGTCCGAGGAGTACTGCTTTTGGTATTCCATGCTTTGGTTTATGTAATTATTTGCAATATCGAGACGCCCATTGGCAATTGCTTTTTCGGACACCTGCAAATAGCTGTGATATATGCCGTAGCGTGCCTGTGCTAGTCCTTTTGTAACTTGTTCCGTGCAAAGCATTCCGGGAGTGGTGGTGCAAAACCATTTTGCATATTCAAATGATGATATTGCCTCGTTATATTGCTGGTCTTTATTGTATCTGTTGCCATTTTCTAATATTGTCGAATAAATCGTATTGCCTAATTGAACTAATAACTGCTGAGTTGAAGGATCGGGGCTCATTTTAAGCAATGCGTAATTAACCATATATGCCGACGTATCTAAATTGCCACTGTTAAAGGCCATGCGTGCGAGTTGATATTCTGCAGGAGCAAAATATGGATTTACCTGTATGGATTTATTGTAATAATTTGCAGCATCTTGCAGTTTACCTTCGGCTAAAAGATTATTCCCCTGATCATAAAACAACTGGTCTAGTATGGCTAAGCGTTGATTTAACAATGCTCTCATTTGAGCAGTTTGAGTTACAAGATCCTGCATTTTTTGCAAAAAACGGATTGGGTCGGCATTGTGCAAATCAAGATTTTGCGGAAACTGGCGTGAGTCTATAGTGGCTATTGTTTGTTCTACTTCTTTAAGCTCAATATTATAAAACGACAACTTATCAATATTGTCGGGTTTAATTGTATTTAATTTTTCGAACTGGGCGGCAATTATCATGTCGGTCGAATAGTAATCGTTTATATATGCCACCTGATTTAAGAAATTGTTTTTGGATTTTTCATTAAAGTATAAAAACTGATTGTCAACCGAAATGGAATATGAAGCATCGGGCACTGTGTCCATAAAAGTGTATTCGGGCAAAAGATAATATCCTAAATTATCGGTGAGTGCCTGACCGACAACAGATTTTTGAAAAACAAGAATTCCGCTTTGTTGCCCGCCTATATTCATGCTGCCGCTTTGTTTTCTGAATATTTTAATTACAAAATCAATTTCGCCCGGCACAAGCTTTTTCGATATATTAATTCCTTTGAAATATACATCGCCGCTTGCGGCAAAATTTTTTAATTCCGATTTAAAAACGTAATGAGTAGAATCTAATTTTATCAGTTGCTGATTCATGGTATAGTTTACCGAAAACGACGTGTATTCGGCTCTTTTGGGAATAGAACGTGCTATTTCCTGAATTATAAAATTACTGTAATACTCTTTGGCATTTGGCGATTGAACATATTGATATGTGGAAGTATAAGAAAAGTCGTTATTTATCAGTGTTGTGCGCTGACTCCAAGAGCTAAAGGCAAAACATATAAAAAACAACAAAAATATCGGCTTGCTTAAATTATTAATCATTCAGATTTTTCTGTTTTATTTTGCAAAAATAGTTAAAAACATAAAGGCTTATTTTTTATGGCTCAATAATTTTAAATAATTATTAACGCAGTTATATGCAGATTGATAAAAATAAATTGCCGCAGGCTATTATTAGTCTGAATAATATCAATTTTTGCCTGCTAAACCGCAACAAATTGTTTTAAACATCAACGTTAAAATTCCGTAAAGCTTCATTTAATGAAGTTTTGTGGTCGGTACTTTCTTTTCTTTTTCCGATAATCAGAGCGCAGTTTACATTGAATTCCCCTCCCGCAAACTTTTTGGTGTAAGACCCAGGTATCACAACAGAACGTGGCGGTACAAATCCTTTGTACTCAATGGCTTTTTCAGATGAAACATCAATTATTTTAGTGCTTCTGGTAATAACCGTATTTGCACCAAGAACAGCTTCGTGGCCGATATGGGCTCCTTCAACAACAATGCAGCGTGAGCCAATAAAGCATGCATCTTCGATAATAACGGGAGCAGCCTGCACGGGTTCCAGCACTCCGCCAATTCCTACGCCGCCGCTTAAATGAACATTTTTACCAATTTGCGCACAGGAGCCAACTGTAGCCCATGTGTCAACCATTGTTCCACTGTCAACGTATGCGCCAATATTTATATAAGAAGGCATCATTATTACCCCTTCGGCAATGAATGCCCCATAACGTGCCACTGCATGCGGTACCACACGAATCCCGGCTTTTTTGTAATCAGTTTTCAATGGAATTTTGTCGTGAAATTCCAAAGGACCGGCTTTGCTTACTGTCATTTCAGAAATAGGGAAATACAGGATTACGGCTTTTTTAATCCATTCATTTACCTGCCATTTGTTGTCTTTGGTCTCTGCAACGCGTAATTTGCCTTTGTCTAATAATTCAATTACATGTTTTATGGCATTGATGGTTTCAGGGTCTTTTAACAACTGCCTGTTGTCCCAGGCTGCTTCTATTATTGGTTTTAATATCTCATTTTTCATAAAATAATTGATTAGGACATTCTGATTTCGTCTAATATAAATTGAGCTTCGGTCAGTTTTCCGTTGGGTATTGGAAAGCGGGCAGTGGTTTCGGCGCGTCCACCTCTGTTGGGAAAAGAATATGTTATTTCAATAACAAACAAATTTGGTGCGATTTCAATAATAGCAGAACTTTCTAACAAATTATTCATTTTGGACCATGGATGCAAAGTGCCGTTAATTATTCCACCGTCTTTTGCCAATATAATGTCGGCTTCGCTTTTATGTAATTTTCTTTTTTGGTTTAGAATTGCCAGAAAACTTACAAGCCAAATAAAAACTGAAAGAGAAAGGCAAAATATTATTACAAAATCGAGCTCCATTCCTAATATTGCGCAAAAAATTCCTACTATAAAAGTAATTATAATAACCATCCACCGTGTAAAACGAAGGTTCTTGGAATTTTCGTTTACATCATAAGCAGCAAATATTGCGTATTCGGCCTGATTAATATGCCAATTTGCCAAAATTGATTCAAAATTCGACATTGATTTATAAATTTTCCCCATCCGGGCAAAAACCACCACAGTTATTATTCCTACTATTAATAAAAAGACACCTATTGCAATCATTGCAAATCCCCCATCCATTCCATCTATTTCAGCCAGAGAAGGTGTAATAAAAAGAGCAGTGGAAATTATTCCGAAAATTAAGGCACACCAGGCTGCCGTAATGTTATATTTGTTTCGAATCATAAAAGCATATTTCTTATGCAATATTAATAAATAATGAATTTATATTTATTTTTTTAAAAAAGAAAAGCTGTATTTTGTAACTTTGAAGTTTCGAATATTTTGAAATTTTACAGTTAAATAATTAGTTATGAATATTTGTCCAAATTGTAATAAACCGCTGAAGGAAAATGCTAAATTTTGCACTTTTTGTGGCACAAAAATATTATCGGATAAAATAGCAGAAGAAGCGGAAAATATTTTAAAATGCAGCTGTGGAACCATCATTAAACCGAATGCCAAGTTTTGTACAGCATGTGGAAAGCCCATAGAGTCTTTAGAGGCGGCAAAAAGCAATATTAATGATAATTTATGTTCTTGTGGTGCGAAGCTTAAGCAGGGTGCCAAATTTTGCACCTCCTGCGGAAAAAAAGTTGAATCTAAAAAAGAAAATATCATTGTCTTGGGTGATTTTTGCTCATGTGGCGCAGAACTTAAGCTCGGTGCCAAATTTTGCACTAAGTGCGGTAAGGCTGTGTTAACAAAACAGCCATCTGCACCTGAAATTAGTACAATTTCTACATCACAGCATACGTCAGGACAAATTCATGCATCAAGCGGCATTCCTATAGCAACAACACCAAAGAAAAAGAAAAGAGGGTTTATTAAAGCTGCCGCTGCAATTTTGATTGTTGCAGTTGTTGGAGGAGGCGGATATTTGGCCTATGACAAATTTTTTGGCGGTGTCAGAAAAAAACTTCTGATAGAACAAAAAATTCCGGTTTCGGACAAAGACCAAACAGTTAAGTACCAAGATGAAATATCGGTAACCGTTCCGTGGGGACTTATTGACAAAGAGCAGACATTAAGTATATATTCGGTAAAAGGCTTACCTAAGGAAGAAGGTTTGAAGCAGCTAGGGGCTTATGACATTAATATGTCGGATATGAGCGAATTTGACGGATTTATTGAGATTACCATTAAGTATAATCCGGCTGATTTGCCTGCCGGGACCGATACAAAAAAAGATCTTTTTTGCATGTATTTGGATGAAAAGACCAATGAATGGAAAGGCGTGCCTTATGTTGTAAATCCGTCAAATAACACAATTACCATTTACACAAATCATTTTTCAACTTTTTCACCTTGGATTGTAACTAATAAAGTGGAGAGAGGTCCTATGATGAGGATTGCCAATGTTAAGTTCCCGGGGGGTGCTTTTATGTCAACCGAAGAAGTTGAAAGAACTATGGAAAAATATGCTTCAAGCTCTCCCAAGTCTGATGGTGCCATGATGGAGGGGTGGAGTAAGGTAAACGAGTGGTTTGGAATTGAAAGTAATGTTAGCACATTTGTTGAACACGCTCTGGAATTTAAGTCACTGGAAGGAGTAAATGCTGCTGCTACTGAAGTGGGGTTAGGCTTTGCATTGGTTCAATGTGCCCTTGATATTACGGATGGCAAAACAGGGAAAGCCACATTGGAATTATCGAAAAATTTATATCAGTACTGGAGTTCAAAATTTATTAATACTTCAGCACTTAGTTTGGCTTTTGTTGGAGTATTTGTTATTGATTGGTCTTTAAATAAATTCATTCAAGAAGCTATTAGTGGCAGAACCGACATTTACCAGCAGGCATACGATTTATATTATAAAGAAAAAAGACAAAAGGAAAATATTAATACGGTATATTGGTATAAAAAGTTGAAAAAGGCAATGAAAACCGCCAATAACCCCAATACTGCATCCGAAGACGTAACAAAGGTTATTCGTGATTATGTCTGGGAGTTTTGGAATGATGAATCAGTAGTTGCAGAATACCAAAGCAGAGTAATGCGAACGGGAGCTACGGGTGGCGGATACCTGAATGAAGAATTGAAGCAGAATATATCTAATGCGCATTTTGCTTCAATAATCAGAACATTAAATGAGACCAACATATTTGAAAGAATAGTGAAGGAAACACGTTTGGATATGCAATCAAAACTTTATGACAAATTATGCTATATAAAAAATGAATTAAATAAAGTAAACAAAATACAGGTAATTCTTAAAAAGGATCCTGAGTGCAATGAATATAATGATGTTGATATAAGTGGTGTTCCTATTCATTTTGACGTCAGTACTGATGCTCACAAGAAGTTATGGATTGGGAAAACCGATAAGGATGGTGAGTTTTTATTTAATTGCACAACACTTGGTTATATTGATGCGGGAGCTCCGCATGAAGCCATAGCTACAGTTAAGGGGCCTGCCGGTAAAGAAGAGGAGTTTTCCGGTGAGTTAAAATTGGCCGGCGAAGGAAAAACCTCTGTTATCGAAATAATTATTGGAGCCCCAAAACTTGAGGGAACATGGAAGCTTGATGCAACAATTGTTAAAATGACTTTGGATGCGTCATTGCAATACATGGATCAGATGGCTGATTTTTATGGCTCCGGTGACGATTACCGCAAAGAAAGAAAAAACGTTGAAGATCAGATGAAGGGACAGAAAGCGCAATTGCCCGATCTTAAACTCGATGGCATTGAATACATAATGGATGTGAAGCGCGAAGGGCAATATTATGTTATTCAGTCCAAAAATTTTAATGACAATACTGCTTTGGGCAGCGTACAATACAAAATAAGATTTACCGGGAAAAATTCGTTCGAAGGCACTTATATAGGCCTAAATCATTTGAACGGTAAAGAAAATCGCACAGAGATGGATATAAAAGGAACCCGGATAAAATAATTATAATTTTATTTGTTCTGCTTTCGTCTGATGTATTCTTCTTTAATCATGCTGTATTCACGCAGGGTCTGACCTTTCATTGATGAATTTTCCTGCGCCCGCCTGATTAAATATGGCATTACTACACGTATGGGGGCGTATGGTAAATATTTTGCCACGTTATAATTTTTTTCTGCCAGCCCAAATGATATATGATTGCTCATGCCATATAACTGCGAAAACCATACACGCCTATCGTCAGGCTCAATATTGTTTTTCTGCATTAACTGCGTTAGGTGAACATTGCTGTTTTCGTTATGCGTGGCACTAAATATTGTCATTATGTCAATATTCGACATTGAGATTTCTAATGCTTCATCATATGCTGCATCGGTGTCGGCTTTTGTTTGATATACGATATGAGGATATTTGTTTTTTATAGCTCGTTTGCTTTCTTTCTCGTGATAAGCGCCCCTGACAAATTTAACTCCAACCCACAATTTATTTACTCTTGCAAATTCAATGGTTTTTTTCAAAAATTCCAGACGGTCGTTTCTATACATTTGCAGGGTATTTATTACTACCGGCATTTCCTTATTGAATTCCAGCATAAAATCGAATACCAGGTCATCAATGGCTTGCTGATACCAGGATTCCTCGGCATCAACCATTACAGATACTTTGTTTTTTGCGGCAAGAGAAAATATGTTTTTCCAGCGCTTAACAAGCGCCTCCCACTGTTGGCTTTCTGTCTGATTAAATGCTTTGCCTTCAGATTTTTTAGTCAATAATTCCACTGACGAAATT
This sequence comes from uncultured Bacteroidaceae bacterium, assembly GCA_964550265.1. Taxonomy (GTDB): domain Bacteria; phylum Bacteroidota; class Bacteroidia; order Bacteroidales; family DTU049; genus GWF2-43-63. Next base: position 3,329 of record CAZJYL010000041.1, on the reverse strand, counting down.
CCGCTTGGTTTAAATACTGCAAAAGGCACCATATCGCGATGCTTTGATGCATAAATAATTCCGCGTTCTATTTCAGCGGCCACTTTGTCTCGCTCCAACTCACTTTCATTTGATTCTGCACTATAGTCGGGAACCGACATTATATTATACTGTTTCATTTTTAACATAATGGCTTCAGCGCTTTCCAGTGTGTTTCCGGCAACAAAAACCGAATAAATTTTTCCCAAAAACGGGCGTAATGGTATTCTTAAAAAATTTGCAATATAAAGTAAGGGTTGCCCTATTTTTATCAGCCAGCTGTGACGCATTAATCCAAATATACGTAGTTGTTGTTTTAACTCCTTGTCTGATAAATGCTTAAATCCTACTTCCGAATTTTTAAAATCAATCATTTTTTATTGCAAATTTATTTCCAATAACAATAATAGAAATTGAATAATGACAACTATCATTATCAATAAAAAGGAATGAATTAATTATTATAAAAAATTATTTTTCGTTTAGAACGATGGCTTCGTAAATATAAATTTCGGCTTTGCTGTCTTTCCATCCATTCCATCCAATGCCGGCTTTATCGCGGCTGCAATGCCCAAGAAATTCTTCAAGTGTCCATCCAGTTTCGGTGGCTACCTGAGGCAGAAATGTTCCGCTCATATTGCCACGCTTTATGTATATGCCATGTTTACCCAATACAATCTGGTTTATTGAATCAATTTTTTGCATTGGGGTTAAAACTGATATTTCAACTTCTATATCTTTATATTCTTCTTTTGTCAACTGTTCAAACCTGGGATCGTTAAAAGCCGAGGCCACAGCCATTTCACCAATATTTTGAGCAAGTTCCCTGTCCTGTCTGAAAGTACCTATGCAGCCGCGTAGTTTCCCGTTCAAATTCAAGGTTACAAAAACTCCGCATTTTTCATGTAAAATTTCGGGCAGCACATCGGGAATCGTATATGAAACTCCGCTTAATCTAGACTCAATGCTATTTCGGGCTATGCCAAACATTAAGGCTTTATCTTCATCAGAGATAACAAATTTGCTTTCCTGTTCAGTTTCTTCCTTTTTACTTCCCTCTCTTATCACTATAGAAGCATAACCCACAACGCGGTCGAAATCACCTGAAACATCGCCCGAATTGGAATATTTAAGTTTTTCGTATGTAAATTCTTTGTTTTGGGTCAATGACATAATAACATAAACAGCACTATATCCGCATATAGCGGTTACATAATTTTTTATTCCGCTGTTTTCGTTTGCCCTGACTATATGGTCAAATGTTTGAGGGTTTCCGCTGAGTATGGACTGGATTACAGCATTGTCGGCTTTGACTGCATCGGAATAAGATGGGTAATGCGATAAATCGGTGCTGATAACAAAAAGATTTTCCTCGGTAAAGTAAGGTTTTAAAATATCCGTGATTTTATTTAGTGCATAAGTGCTTTTTGTGCCTATTGTAATAGGCACAATTTTAAAGCCCGGTTCAAGAATAAATTGTAAAAAAGGAATTTCAACTTCCAAAACATGGTCTTCAATCTGATATTGTTGCGGAAATTTGAAAATATTATTTTGCTGTAAGTCTTTAGTGATTTCGGAATTAATTTCAACAGAGCCAAGTGGAGTTTCGAATGCTGCGCCATGAAACACGGTTGCGCCGTCAAAAGCTGCTATATGACTTGCACCAATAATGAAAACATTTTTATATGAGTTATTGTCGCGCAAGCCCGCAAATCCCCAGGCTGCTGTGCGCCCGCTATATACATAGCCTGCATGAGGGACTATTATAGCCCTGATTTTATTGTTGTTTGGGGCAGTTGTGATTTGATTAAATTCTTTTTCGAAAAATTTAATTAAAGATTCGGCATTATCTGAATAAAATTTCCCTGCTACGGCAGCTTTACGTATTGGTAATTCTTGTTGCCCCTTCATTTCTGAATAAAAACTCATAATAATCAACAAAATTAATATCTGTTTCATAATTTAGTAAAGATAAGGCTTTTTTTTATCAAAAAGGAATTGTTATTTTTGTTGAAAAGCAATTTTAATTTGGAAAAACGTACTTTTTTAAAAAATTTACTTGCAATGGGTGTTGCAGCGGCAGCGGCTCCCCGTTTGTCCTTTGGCTCAGCATTAAATCTTGGTTCTTCCGACAATAAAAAACCTTTAATAAAAGCCAGATATTATGAGGAAATGCCTGATGACATCGTAAAGTGCATGCTTTGTCCGCATGAATGCACTCTTAAAAATGGTCAATCCGGGATTTGCCGCACAAGAGTAAATGATGGAGGAACGCTTTACACAACTGCGTATGGCAATCCAATTGCCATACATATTGACCCCGTTGAAAAAAAACCTTTTTATCATTTTTACCCATCTTCAAAAGTACTTTCTTTTGGCACCGCGGGTTGCAATTTCCGTTGTTTGAATTGCCAAAATGCCGATATTTCGCAAACTGCGCCGGATGATTTAAATTCATTGGATTATTCTCCTGAAAAAATTATAAAGACTGCCCGTGAACACAATGTGGAAAGTATTGCATTTACATATACCGAAGCAACAGTTTTTTACGAATACATGTATGATACTGCCGTACTTGCAAAACAGGCCGGTTTAAAAACAATGGTTATATCAAACGGATTTATAAACCCAAAACCATTGAAAGACCTAATTAATGTAATTGACGCATTTAATATAGACCTGAAAGCTTTTGATGATAAAATATATATGAAATTGTGCGGAGGTAAACTCAATCCGGTGCTAAATACTCTGAATATTATTCTTGAGTCGGGCAAGTGGCTCGAAATAACTCATCTGATGGTTACAAATTATACGGATAAAGCTGATGAATTCTCAAAAATGACAGATTGGCTGGTTAAGAATAATTTTTCAAATACCCCTTTGCATATTTCTAGATTTTACCCTGCTCACAAACTCATGGATTTGCAGCCAACCGACGTAAATGCCATGGAGACCTGTTATAAAATAGCCGTCGATGCCGGAATAAAATATGTTTATACAGGTAATTTGCGTACGCAGGCACATGAAAACACATATTGTAGTAATTGTAAGCAGTTGTTAATCAGTAGGGTGGGATTTACTGCCAAAAACAGTGGCATGGAAAACGGGAAATGCTCAAATTGCAAACAGGAAATTTTTGGAGAGTGGGGAAGTTTTTAATAATTCTAAGGCTTTATTTATAATTTAAATGCCTTTACTAAAAGAGCGCGGTATAGCAAAATATTAAAAAAGCGGGATTTTACCCGCTTTTATGTTTAATCACTATTGTCCGATAAAAAATATTTCAATTTGCCGGAGATTGTGCATTTGCA
>CAZJYL010000040.1:0-12784 GCA_964550265.1 uncultured Bacteroidaceae bacterium | reverse complement strand
AAAAAGAAGCCGAGGCTATGCTTCGGCTTTAATTTTTTATCGGACAATAATGATACTAAATAAATACAAAATCAAATCTGTAGTACTTACAGAAGAATTTAACAATTATCTATCTTTTTGTGTTGGTGGTGGAACATATTTTGCTATGGGAAGAGCTCCATCGTCGTTTCTTGAGGAATTATTTGTATCGAAATTGGATTGACTCTGATAACCATGTGGCGGACCGTACTTGGTTTCGTATCTATGTTTACACGAGGATGATATTAAAGTAAAAGATAATGCTGATAATATCAATAAAAACAGTCTGTTAATTTTCGGGAATATTTTCATAATATATTTTTTAGTTGATATACAAATATAAAAATACTTATTTAAATAAGTAAACGAATAATTAACACAAGACCAAAAACTACTAAAGATATACCAACTATTCTGTTAATTAAAAGCTGAATCCGAGGTTTGAGATATTTTTTAATTTTAAATCCTATAAAGCTTTTTAACACATCCATTGAAAAAACGGTAAGCAAGGTTCCGGAAAGGAAAACGATAGTGGTTTCTTCTAACTTGCCGTATTGAGCCATTTGAGAGATATAACCTAAAATTGTCAGCCAAAAAACAATAATAAAAGGATTCAGCAGATTAAGAAAAAAACCCTTGGCTAAAAAAGTAATTGCGTTAACATCTTTTGAAGGTCTAGGCGAAAGTGACGATCGCCGTTTTAAAATCTCCGGTTTTTTGAAAAATGTAAAAACACCATACATTATAAGTATAACTCCTCCAATAATTCCGGCATAAGTTTGATTTTTGCCTGTTTCGATAACAGCTGATAAGCCAAGAAATGAAATAGAAATTATAAATAAATCACTGACAATTACTCCAACGGCAATCAGAAATGCAGACCTAAAACCACGGTCTATTGATGTTTGAATAATTGTGAAAAATGCAGGACCAAGGGTTATACTTAATACAAGACCAAGTAAAACTCCCTCTAAAAATATGCCCGGCATTCCAGTCATTAATTACTTATTTATGGTTTTTAAAAATTCAAGCCAGTCAGGTAAATGTTTTTTCATAACCCTTGGAAACTTTACTTGCGCACCAATTTTACCTTTAGACTTCATATAGTCATAAAAAACGTCAAGTGGCAAAATTTCCGCTTCTACATTACGTATGGCAGCAATGCGCTCTACTCTGTAATCATCGTTGAGTTGTTTTAAGTTATCATCTATAACTTTTGCTGCAAGCTCAGCATCAATATCATCGTTGGTTCCCAGCCACCACTTATGTTGAAACATATTTTCGTAATTTAAGCCCGCTACGGTAAATTCAGGTATTGATATATTATGACTTTGTTCAAGCATTTCTATTGCCCTGTTCATATTGTCTTGCGACAAATGCTCACCACAAATACTTAAATAGTGTTTTGTGCGGCCAACAATATGTATTTGAGCCCTTTCTAAATTTGTGAATTTAACTACATCTCCAAGTAAATATCTCCACGCTCCTGCAACCGAACTTATTAATAAGGCATATTCTTTTCCTTCTTCTACCTGTTCTATTGTTAATGCGTCGGCATTTTGATTAATATTGCCTTCATTATCAAAATTATTATCATTGAAAGGAACAAATTCAAAAAACAATCCATTGTCAAGAACCAAAGCCATAGATTCACTTTTTGGGTCATCCTGATAGGCTATATAACCTTCCGAAGCCAAATATGTTTCAATATAAACCAAAGGCTTACCCAATAATTTTTCAAAACTTTTTGCATAAGGTGCAAAGCTTACACCACCATGAGTAAATACCGAGAGGTTTGGCCACATTTCATGAATATTATTAAGATTATATCTGTCAATAATCTTATTCAATAAAATTTGAAACCATGCAGGAACGCCCACTATTGCTCCTATATCCCATTCGGGAGCTTTACGAACGATTTCTTCAATTTTTGTTTCCCAGTCGCGCTCACGGCTTATGCGTTTCCCAGGTTTGTAAAAATGCTGAAACCAAAAAGGAATATTTCCCGTTGTAATGCCTGATAAATCGCCTTCGTAATAAGTGCCGTTATAATGTAAATGTGTACTGCCTCCAAGCATTAAAATGCCACGTTTAAAGAAATCTGTGGGAATATCGTATTTGGCTGAGGCAACCAATGTGCGAATGCTTGTTTTTTTTATGGCTCTCAGCATTTCGGGGGTAACGGGAATATACTTGCTGGTTGCTTCGCTGGTACCCGAACTGAGTGCAAAATATTTTACCCGGCCCGGCCAGCTTACATAGGCTTCGCCCGACAAAGTGCGATACCACCAGTCGTTGTGCATTTTATTATAATCGTGAATTGGAACTGTTTGTTGAAATACGCTGATAAAATCTGATTTTTTAATTATGTCGGCAAAACCGTATTTTTCTCCAAAAGCAGTTAGCTGAGCTTTTCGGATTAACTTTTTCAGTACTTTTTTCTGTTGCGTTATAGCCGAAGGCTTGTTTTTTTCAACAGGCATTATGTTTTTGAGCTCAATTGCTCTTTTAATAAGCGTACCTAATATTGGCATGGCTTTATATTTTAGGCAAAATTAATGATTTTATGATTAAGTGAAAGATTCAACATGTAGTTAAAAATTGAGACTTTCAGCATAAAAATTTTATAATGGCTTTAATACGGTTAATGCTTTCTTCCCTGCCAAGCAAAAATAGAATGTCAGCTAAATGTGGTCCTGAACTGGCTCCAACCATGGCTATGCGTAAAATATTATATATTTTGCCTGCCGGCAATGAATTTTCTTTGATAAATGCTGATAGTGCAACATCAATAGACTGTGATGCCCATTCAGCCGTTTCGATATTATTTAAAAGACTGTTAAGCCAAGTAGCAGAATCAGGAGTGCTATGTTTTTTTACATCCGACTGGTTATAAGTTTTTGGTGCAACAAAAAAATAATTTCCCACATCGGGTAAATCTTTTATAAAATCTGCTCTGTCGCGGACTAAAGCAATTATGGATTTTAATTTTTCGTCATTGGGTATAGGAATGTTTTGCGGCTTCAGCAAGGGCTTTAATTCTTTCAAAATATCATTAATATCAGCTTTTACAAGATATTGATGATTGAACCATTTAGCTTTCACGGGATCAAATTTAGCCCCGCTTTTACTAACATGATTTAGAGAAAACGAAACACTCATTTCCTGTTTATCCATAATTTCTCTTTCGTCTCCCGGATTCCAGCCCAATAGAGCCAGCATATTTATAAACGCATCGGGAAAATACCCGCTTTCTTTATATCCCGAACTTTTTTCTCCGGTTTTTGGGTCAGTCCATTGCATTGGAAAAACAGGAAAGCCTAAACGATCTCCATCCCGCTTGCTTAACTTGCCATTTCCATCAGGTTTAAGCAAAAGCGGCAGATGTGCAAACGCAGGACGTTCCCATCCTAAAAAGCGATAGAGTAATACATGTAATGGCGCAGAAGGAAGCCATTCCTCTCCACGGATTACATGTGTTACCTCCATCAAATGATCATCAACTATATTTGCCAAATGGTATGTTGGCATCCCGTCGCTCTTGAATATAACCTTATCGTCTATGTTTTCGCTTTTTACGCTCACATGCCCGCGAATTAAATCATCAAATTCGATAATGCTGTTTTCGGGCACTTTTAGTCTTATAGTAAATGGAATTCCGCTTTTTATCAAACTCTCAACTTCGCCTTGCGGCATGGTAAGTGAATTTCGCAGCGTATTGCGGGTATTGCAATCGTATTGAAAAGTAGCTTTTCGGGCTTCATATTCTTTGCGAAGTGCATCTAATTCTTCGGCGGTATCAAATGCGTAATAGGCATGACCGTCGTTTATAAGCTGAATGGCATATTTATGGTAAATATCCTTACGTTCGCTTTGGCGATATGGACCAAAATTACCTCCTACATGGGGACCTTCGTCAAAATCAATTCCACACCACGTTAAGCTGTCAATAATATATTTTTCTGCTCCTTCAACAAAACGGGTTTGATCCGTATCTTCGATTCTTAGAATTAATTTGCCATTGTTTTTTTTCGCAAAAAAGTAATTATATAGGGCAGTCCTAACCCCACCTATATGTAATGGACCTGTAGGACTTGGCGCAAAACGTACTCGTACCATGGTTTTATTTTTGAGCAACAAAGTTAGCTAAAAGACAATTAATAATTTTTCGTTTACCATAATTAGAAATCCCTAACAAGCATTGATTCGGCAAATTCCTGAAGTACAGCTTTTTGCTCTGCGTTTAGGTTGGATTTATTTAAGGCAATCATGGCTAATTCATGGTGTTTATGCATTTCGGACTTACAGTCGTTAATAACATTTGAATTTATAAATACTTCTTTAACCTTATTTATTTTTTCGACTTCTTCCATGGTTTTATCATTGTACAATTTTTGAAACTCCATGCGTTCGGCATCTGATAATTTAGACATAGTATTAACATACAAGTAAGTTTTTTTGCTGTCGATGATATCGCCGCCAATACGTTTTCCAAATGTTTGTTCCACTCCAAAAGCATCAAGAAGATCATCCTGAAGTTGAAAAACCATACCTGTATGTTCGCCAAATTGATAAATGGCATCACATTCTTCTTGTGTTGCATTGCCCAAAATGGCCCCTATCTTCATGCAGGCACCTATTAAAACAGCAGTTTTAAGCAAAATCATTTGCATGTATTCAGCCATTGTAACTTCTGTCATAGTTTCAAAATTCATGTCCAGTTGCTGCCCTTCGCATACTTCCATGGCTGTTTTTGTAAAAACTTTTAATACTGCCGGCAGCTTATCTTCGCGGGTAAGGGTTACAAATTCATAAGCTTTGGTAAACATTGTATCACCCGACAGAATGCCGATATTAGTACCGTATTTATTGTAAACGGTAGGTCTTCCCCTTCTGATGGGAGCATCATCCATAATATCATCATGTACTAAAGTGAAATTATGAAAGGTCTCAATAGCAATTGCAGGATTAATTGCATCTTCCATATTGTTCCCATAGAAGTCGCAAATCATTAAAGTAAGCACCGGACGCAATCTTTTCCCGCCTGCTTTTAGTGCATAATCAATAGGCTCGTATAATTCTTCGGGGAATTTAATAAAATTTATACTTTCAAATCTTTTGATAAATATATCCTGATAAAATTGTAAAGATTTTTTCATGTTTACTTAAATAATGAATCGTGTATCATTTAATATATTTTTGATCCCATCTTCAAGTGGAAGCAAAGGTCTGTTTAATAATTTTTTCATTTTGCCAATATCGGGCAGTCTGCGCCTCATATCGCCTTCTTTAAGAGGTGGCAAATACTTAAGCTCAGAACCTGAACCTGTAATTTTTATTATTGTTTTGGCTACGTTAATAATATAAGTTTCGTTATCATTGCCAATATTGAAAATTTCACTTGGCATATCAGGATTATTTACAATATGATTAAAGCAATTATTTGTTGCATCAACATTGTCCTGAATATAGCAAAATGTTCTTGTTTGTTTTCCGTCACCAAAAATAGTCAATGGTCTGTTTTTTAAAGCCAAGTCAATAAAACGACTTATTACGAAATCCTTACTCTGCTTGGGGCCATAGGTGTTGAAAAATCTAAAAATAGTGTAGGGTAGTCCAAATTCCGCATGATATGATTTAAGGAAAGCTTCCGAAGCGTTTTTAACAATAGCATAAGGAAGTTTGGAGTTTAGCGGTGTTGTGTTTTCGTTTTGCGGAAATTCCACAGGTTCGCCATATACCTCGGAACTGGAGCTAAAAAATACGCGCCTTACAGTAGAGTTTTTACTTAAATTCAGTATGTTTTCAATACTTTTAAGATCTTGTAAAACGCTTACAGGGTTTTCGAGAGTTCGTTTAACGCCAACCGTAGCTGAATAGTGAAAAACGTAGTCGAATCTGAAAGCATGAAAAACCTCAGCAATATCACGATAATAATTTACATCGGCTTTGATGAATTTGTATCTGTTTTTGTGCTGTGTTGGTAATTTTTCGAATGAGCCTGTAGAAAGGTCATCAACAATAACCAGGAAAATATCTGGGTTTTTCAAAAGCTTTTCGGCTAAACTGCTGCCAATAAATCCGGCTCCTCCGGTTAATAAAACAGAAATCATTACTTGTTAATTAAAGATAATAAATATTGTCCGTAGCCACTCTTAAGCAATGGCTGTGCTATTTGCTCCAGTTTGTTTATATCAATAAACCCTTCGTTATAAGCTATTTCTTCAATACAACCAATTTTAAGTCCTTGACGGCTTTCGATAACTTCAACAAACTGACTTGCTTGCAGCATAGAGGAAAATGTTCCTGTATCAAGCCATGCTGTGCCACGACTAAGTATTTCCACACTGAGTTTGCCTAAATTAAGAAAATGCTTGTTTACATCGGTAATTTCATATTCGCCTCTTGCACTGGGCTTTAAATTTTTTGCAATCCCCACAACACTGTTATCATAAAAATACAGTCCGGGTACTGCATAATTCGATTTTGGCTTGGATGGTTTTTCTTCAATGCTTATGGCTTTCATATCTTTATCAAATTCAACAACACCGTAGCGTTCAGGGTCGCTGACATGATAAGCAAAAACAATTCCACCGTCGGGCTTATTCATTTTTCTTAATTTGTTGTGCAATCCCGATGAATAAAAAATATTATCTCCTAAAATTAATGAAACATCATCATTCCCTACGAATTGTTCACCAAGGACAAATGCCTGAGCCAGTCCGTTTGGAACTTTTTGTTCAACGTAGCTAAAATTGCAGCCAATACGGGAGCCATCTCCGAGTAAATTGACAAAGTGGGGTAAATCATGCGGAGTTGATATAATAAGTATATCTCTAATTCCGGCCATCATAAGAACCGACAAGGGATAATATATCATAGGCTTGTCATAAATAGGCATAAGCTGTTTGCTCATGGCCATTGTTATCGGGTAAAGTCTGGTGCCGGAACCACCGGCAAGGATAATACCTTTCATAAATTAAAATTATTATTCATTAAGTGGTGGTAATACAGGGTCATCATTTTCTTCCATATCGAAAAGAGGTTTCCCTGCTTCCTTATTTTTTACAAATTTTTCCATATATATAATATAAGAGACGGCAATACAAACAGGTTGCTAAATAAAGCTATTAGCAAAGTGAATCCTATCAAATACCCCAGACTGGCCGTTCCGCCAAAATGAGAAAAGATAAATACTCCAAAACCCAAAACTAAAACGATACCCGAAAATATCATTCCGCTGGCTGTTTCTTTCAGGGCGTTTAACACGCTTGATTTTATGTTCCATTCGGACGATTTCAGCTGATATCTGTACCTTGAAAGAAATTGAATTGCCGCATCAACAGATATACCCAATGCTATACTGTAAATTATAATGGTTGATGGTTTAAGATCAATGCCCAAAAAACCCATAAGTCCTGCGGTAACCAACAAGGGAATCATATTAGTAGCCATTGCTATTATCACCATTTTTACATTGCTAAATAAAATGTAAATAAGTATTGCTATAACAAGAATAGCCAACGCCAGGCTGCCATACAGGTTTCTGACCAAAAAGTCGCTACCTTTCTGAAAAACAACAGCCGAACCCGTAACAGTGGTTTTGAAATTTTCGGCAGGGAAAATTCTTGCAAGCTTGGTTTCTAAACTATCTTTAATGGTTTTTATTTCAGGGGTGTAAACATTTTTTAATCTCAAACTAATGCGGGCTATCTGATAATTAGTATCAATAAAATTAGTTAGAATATTATTGTTTTTGCTTTCGCTTTTTGAATCCAGATTGGGCAAGTAGCTTAAAATAAATGCTTTTTCATTATCATTTGGCAAACTGTACATATCAGGCCTGCCATTAAAAAATGCCTGTTTTGCAAATTTCACTATTTCGACTACCGAAAGAGGTTTGGAAATTGCCGAAATTTCTTTAAGTTCATTTTGAAATGAATCAATTTTCCTTAAAGTATTTAAATTAAATATGCCTTTTTTCTTTTTTGTGTCTATGGTAACCTCAAGTGGTAAAACTCCGCCCATATTGTTTTCGAAAAACAACAAGTCGGTATAAAGTTTATCGCCTTTGGGGATATCGTCAACCACGCTGCCTCTGTTTTTAATAAGGGTAACGCCAAATCCTCCGCCTGCTATGATTATAATTACTAAAACAAGAATTATATTTCTTCTGTATTGAATAGCATTGGTGATAAAACGTATTACCCCATTAAGCCATGTGAAATCAAGATGTTTGATATGCCTTCCTTTCGGGGCGGGGAACATGCTATACATGGTTGGAATGATTATTAAAGTGAAAGCAAATATTAATAAAATACTAACACCCGCAATAATGCCAAATTCAACCATTATAGGATTTGAAGTAACAATAAAAGAACCAAAACCCACGGCTGTGGTGGCATTTGTCAAAAATGTTGCAAGTCCAACGCGCTGAACCACCCTGGCCAGAGATTTTGCCTGATTGCCGTGTAAAGCAAATTCATAATGATATTTTGTAATGAGATATATACAGTTTTCTATACCTATTATAATCAATATTGGAGGAATAATTCCCGACAAAATAGTTATGTTAAAACCCAGCAACACCATAGTGCCCATTGCCCAGATAACACCTATGAGTACAGTTGTAAGCGAAAAAACTAAAGCCCTTAAAGACCTGAAGAAAATTAAAAGAATTGCGGAAGCCACTATTAATGCTAAAATCATGAAAATCTGAAGCTCTTTTTGTACCAGTTGTGTAATTGATGTCCTGATATATGGCATCCCCGAAAAATGAACTTCGATATCATTTTTGGCACCAAACTCTTCAATTGGTTTTTTTATATCCAATAAAACATTATCTCTTTCTTTGCTGTTGAGTACTTTTTTATCGATATAGACCATCATTACGTTTGTGCCATTGCTCTTGTCAAAAAGCAACTCGTTGTAAAATGGCAATGAATATGCTTTTTCCAATACACTATCCAACTCTGCTTGTGAAGTGGGTGGGGCTTCAAACAACTTAACAATTTTAAATTTTTTTGTTGCAGTATCTTTTTGCAGATTTAAACAATTGGCAATGGACATTACCTCGCCAACTCCTTTAATTGTTTTAAGATTTTGTGATAATTTGCACCACTCGTTAAATATTTCCAGCTTTTCAAGTTTCTTGTCTTTAATACCTATAAACAATACGCTACCGTCTTCTTCAAATTGCTTTTTAAAATCCTGATATATAATACTTGTGCTGTCCGACATTGGCAGCATTTGGGCATATTCATAGGACATTTTAACTTTTAGAGCCTGGTATCCCATAAATAGGGTGAGTAATCCAATTACAATCAGATTAAGAGTTCTGTTTCTCAGGATATAATTTACAATACGGTTCCACATAATCAATCAAATTTTCAAAGCCCGAAATTACATACAAAAAGTGAAATAAACATAATTTTTAATTAGGTGTTTATGTTAATATGCACGTTATTAAACTATTAAAAAGGTATTATTTTAAAAATAGGATGTTATTTGTTAAATAAACCGAACCTCTGTTGCACCAATGCCGTATTTTAAAATGCTTGCATCTTCGAATTCCAAATTTGAATAGCTTTTCAATATATCATTAATCTCTTTTTTCAACAAACCGGCGCCAACACCATGAATAAAAACAACTTTTTTAAGTTGTTTGGCTATAGCAGCATCTAAACACTGCCTGAAAAATGCAATTTGCAATGGCAAAATTTCGCTTTTATGTAAGCTTTTGTGGTCGCTTCTTAATTTTTCTATATGCAGGTCTATTTCTGCCATTGAATTGTCTATCATAAAACGTTCAATAATTGACGCAGTTTTATTGCCATTTTTTTCCTGAATTGGCGCTTTTTTGAAAGAAGACAAAGGAGGATGCGTTAAATCATGTACAAATATTATATGAGCCAATTCATCGAAAAACGGATTTTGCAAATAAATGTCTTCTTTTATAAACTTAGACGTTTTAATCTCAATATCAACAATTTCGGAATCAAAAAGTTGCCTTTGCTTTATGTCGAAACACATAATTTGCAGCCGCAAATGAGCCATTTCCTTCAGGGTATATTCCGAAACAGAATCAATTAAAACTGCATCTCCTTTTTCGATAAAGCCGCTTGAAATACTTTCAAATCCTTTGCTGGAATGAGATTTAAGAATGTGAAATGCTACCTGCCAGCGACTGTAATTTATAAGATAAATTTCCATGTCGCCGGAAATAAGAGTGTTTTGGTTTTCGGGAACAAAAGCCAGATAGATCCCATTAATTAATGCCTCAGCATTTTTCTGGTTTTGATTTTTGTGTTTAGAACCGTCGGGGGTAATGCTGTTGTTTTTGCCTGAACCATCATTAGTTTCAGCAAGAGTTTTGTTTGATGATGTTTCGGTTCGTATCGTACTTTCCAGATTTGAAAATTCATTTTTTTTAATAAATGGATTTCTTTTGCCTTCTTTAAGGTCTATTAAAACCAAATCGGAGGGCTCAACAGGAATTTCAAACCCATCTTCGATCATCACATAAACAAAACCATTTTTTATTGATGTTACAATGCCACTTTCCTTAGATGACAAAAACCGAACCTTATCTCCGGCATGAAATTGTTTCATTATTTTGGGAAGTTATAGTGTTTTCTTACTTTCTTTTTAATATTCCAGATGCACTCAAGTCCTTCGGGAAAAACAACAAAATCTCCGGGCTCAAAATCTAATTTGGCATTACCTATTTCAACGGTAAATTCACCTTCCAGAATATAGCATTCTTCTTTGCTGTCGTAAGTTGCAGGAAATCTTGATGGTTCTTTTTCCCATATCGGCCAAGATGTTATTCCGCGTTTTGCTGCTTCCTGCAAATTTAATTTTTCGCTGTAAACGTTATTCATAATAAATTTGGGTCTATTTTTGTGTAAAAATAGTAAAAATAGTTTTATGCTTATAGCATCTCTTGCATTAGCTCCTATTTTGGCATTTGGTTTATTTATTTACTTAAAGGATAAATACAACAGAGAACCTTTAATATGGATGATTGTTGCTTTTATCGTTGGAGCCGCTTCAATTTTACCGGCAGTTGCAATAGAATATTTTTTGGAAAGAAAAATTGGGCTTGGTATCGGCAATAATATTACTTCGTTGTTTATCAATGCCTTTATTGTAGTAGCGTTAACCGAAGAAGTATGCAAGTTTGTTTTACTGAGAATTTTGTTTTACCGAAAGCGCTTTTTTTCTGAGCCCATCAGCGGGATAGTTTATGCTGTTATGCTTTCGCTTGGCTTTGCCTTTACCGAATCTATTTTTTACATATTGGGTTCGCAGAATGTTTTTGTTACTGCTGTGGTCAGGTCTTTCACTGCTGTTCCTGCCCATTTTATTTTTGCGGTATTTATGGGCTATTATATGGGCAGAGCAAAGTTTACCTACATGCATAAAAGAACCATGCTGGTTGTTTTAGGTTTAATTTTAGCTGTTCTTGGACATGGATTTTATGATTTTTTCCTTTTGGCATGGTGGATGCCGGCAGAATATCAATACATCTCTTTTGGATTTGTTTTCACGGGACTTATTTTTGCAATAGTTTTAATAAACAAAGCCCAGCGTCGGTCGCCTTTTATTAAGCGTAAAAAGTGGCTTAAAAGCATTGAATTGTCAAAAGAAAAGGAATTTCAGGATTTTCTTGATGGCCAAAAGCAATTATTAAAAAGAAGAAGAGAAAAGCAAAAGAAAAACAAAAAGTCATAAAAAAAAGCCCGCAAATAATGTGGGCTTTTAAAACCGGGGTGAAATATGGGATTCGAACCCACGACCCTCAGAACCACAATCTGATGCTCTAACCAACTGAGCTAATTTCACCGTTTGCGACTGCAAAGATAGATATTATTTGCAATTTTCAAACAAGATTTCAAAAAAGTTTGAAATTAAAAACATAACTATATAACCTTATTTTATAAAAATCTATTCTTTTGATGAGCATTTTTTAAAAATGACAGAGTCGAGGCTGATTTTACAGGGACATGCAATAAAAGAAATAATAGCCATAAATAACAATGTTAACGGATATTCCATGCCGCCTTCAGACATTAGGAAAGCGTTTGAATGAACGGTAATTATAGCCATAATCATTGTAAAGCCCAAGGCTAAGGCACTAAGGCGCGAAAATAATCCAAATAAGATAAAAACGGCACCGAAAAATTCGGATATTGCCGCAATATATCCCATAAATACAGGGATATGCAAATTAGCATTCATAAATTGAGCCGTTGCTTCAATGCCGTGTCCGCCAAACCAGCCAAACATTTTTTGTCCGCCATGAAAAATAAAAACAAGTGCAAGTATTAATCTTGGAAAAAGGCTTAAAATGTCGTTGCTAAATAGCGATGAAGTATTAAATATTTTTTTCATGATATTTTTAATTTTAAAATTAATCATATAGAACAAATGCCATAGTTAAAAAATGCTTAATATCATAATATCAGTATGCAATAAAAATATTTCGCGTTTTATTATGATTTTTAGGGACTAAATAAAAGCGATGTTATAAAATTCAAAAAGAAATAATAATTTTGATGCCTTGAAAAATGATTTTAATGAAAAAGCGAAAAATACCGGTGATTTTATCCGGATTGACTATTTTGTCGATGTGTGGCGGTTTATTAGGCGTTATAATAGGTCTTATTAGTGTAATAAATATTGAGCTGATAAAAATTTTTGCACGAATACCCGGCTATGCTTCCATATATTCTCTAACAAAAGAATCAATTTTATTATATCC
>CAZJYL010000039.1:0-12855 GCA_964550265.1 uncultured Bacteroidaceae bacterium | reverse complement strand
GTTTATGTAAATTTTAAATCCAAAAAAGAAGCTTTTACTCACATAAATGATACTTTTGGCATAAGACCTTCGCAAGTGGCATTTATAATGGATGATGTGTTGGATTTAAGTGCTGCTGAAGTTGCCGGATTAAGCTTTATGGTAGGACGAAAATCCAGCCCTTTGTTTATGAATTATGTCCGGGAAAAAGACCTTGTTGATTACATTAGTTATCAGCGTGGCGACCTTAATGCAGTACGCGAATTGTGTGAGTTAATAATGGGCCTTACCGATACATTCGAAGAAACCATTAAACATAGGATTTCTTTTAGCGAAGAATTTCAGGATTTTCTTTCTCAAAGAGATGAAGTTGAGTCAAAATTCTATCATAAGGTAGATCGTAAAATAATTGAAACCGTTATTTAAATGAGTGTGTTTGATTGGTTTTTGTCTTTAAGTCATGTTGGCCAGGCTGCAATTGCAACAATATTTACATGGCTGATGACGGCCATTGGAGCTTCTTTGGTTTTCTTTTTTAAAGATATAAACAAAAAAGTACTTGACATGATGTTGGGAACTGCTGCCGGCGTGATGATAGCTGCCAGTTTCTGGAGCTTGTTGAATCCTGCTATTCAGATGGAAGAAGCTCGCGGAGGGATAGGCTGGATGCCGGCTGTTCTTGGCTTTTTATTAGGCGCTTTTTTCCTTCGTTTGGTAGATCGTTTACTGCCGCATTTACATGGAGGAATCAAAAACGGGCAGGTTGAAGGTATAAAAGTAAAATGGAATCGTAATACATTGCTGATACTTGCTATAACCTTACACAATATTCCCGAGGGTTTGGCTGTTGGCGTTGTTTTTGGTTCTTTGGCTTCAGGAACGGATTCAGTAACCATGGCCGGAGCTATTTCTTTGGCTTTAGGCATAGGGCTTCAAAATCTACCTGAAGGAGCGGCTGTGTCTTTGCCACTTTTAAGTGATGGTCGGTCAAGGTGGAGGGCTTTTATGGCCGGACAATTTTCGGGAATAGTTGAAATAGCGGGGGGAGTTTTGGGTGCGTATGCTGTTATTCACATGTCTGGCATTCTTCCTTATGCCCTGTCGTTTGCTGCAGGAGCAATGATTTATGTGGTTGTTGAAGAATTAATACCCGAGTCGCAGCGTGGTGAGCACAATGATTTGGCAACAATGGGTACAATGGCAGGTTTTGCTCTTATGATGTTTTTAGATGTTGCCTTAGGCTGATTTTGATGTTCTACATATAAAATTTATATGCTTGATGATGTAATCAGGCAACTGTGAACGGGTAAAATACCAATGGAATCTCCAATGTGAAATTCATTAAAAAATGCCGGGCAAACTCTTAATATACCATGCTCCTGCGATATTCTGTCAACAAAGCAATTCTCGATGACACTGCCGATGCTTTTTTTATTAATATTTGCTATCGCTCCATATCCTAATTTGCCATCGGGCATAAGGCAAGATTCTTTTGACAGGTGGATGGACCCTGCATTTATCAAAACCTCATTTCTTTGTGGATATAAACTTAAAATATCGCTCTCCACAGCTATTGCAATATTATTGATATCGCATGTTCCCAATGAAACCTGCATCATGTCGTAATACACAAAATTACCCGGACGCAATTCAGTAACATTTTTTAAAATTTCTGGCGTATAATGGGGCAAAGAAGGCGTGTCGCCAATGCTTACCGGACATTGAATACCAAAGTGAGATTCAATAAAACCTTTTAAAACGCTAAGCCTTGTAATTGAGGATAAATTAATGGATTTGATTTCGCTGTCAGATTTTGCGCTATAGGTGTTGCCGAAATGACTAAGAATACCTGCAAAAGAATGCTGCCCGAAAGAATTAATCATTTCAACTGCTCTTATAAAATCTCTTGTGTCTTCAGCCGGCCATCCGGCTCTGCCATATCCTGCATCGGCTTTTAAGTAAAAACCAACAGGTTTTTTTAAATGCGATAATGCATAAAAAAGCGAATCAATATTATCTGCCAGCAAATGTAATTTGATACGGTTTGCCAGATTGTTATAATGTTCTATTTGATTAGGATTTAGCGGTATTGCTATTAAAATGTCATCCCATCCGTTATCGGCAAAATACTCCGCCATTTTTAGCGATGACACGGTAATTTTTTTAATGCCAAAATTGCGAAACAATATGCCGGTTTCTGCCGAACGATGCGTTTTGAAATGAGGTCTGAATTGAATATTCGAAAAACGTTTGTCGGCAAAAACTTTTTCCAAGTTCATTTTTGCTTTATTGTAATCAACTAAAACGCCCGGGTGAATTTGCATGAAGTTTTAATTTAAAGCCTAAGAGTACAATAATTTGAAAACACCAATTTCAACGTCATAAAATCAGCATGGCTTATTTTATCTTTTATAACAAGCCCTATTTGGCTATTTTCATTTCATCTATCAGATATCCTGCTCCCGCATACTTGTCAATTACCCATAAACAATAGCGGATATCAACCGAAATATTTCTGCATTTATTGGGGTCAAACATCAAATCGCTCATAGTTCCTTCCCATACCCTGTCGAAGTTTATTCCAATGAGCTGACCATTTGCATTGAGCACAGGACTTCCGCTGTTTCCACCGGTTGTATGATTGGTGGCAATAAAACCTGTGTGCAAGGTGCCATCGAAATCGGCATAGATTCCAAAATCTTTTGCTGATACGAGTTCTTTTAGCCTTGAGTTTACATAATAATCATCAATTCCCTGACTTTCTTTTTCAAGAACGCCATCAATTGTTGTATAATATTTATAGTAAACGCCATCGGTGGCATGAAATCCTTTAACATTGCCATAAGCAACACGTAATGTACTGTTTGCGTCAGGATAAATACGTTCAGTGGTTTTTAAATCTTTTTTCAATGAAGTATAAATACGGTACATGCTGTCTAATTGAGCTGTATATAAACTTTGACCAGGCACTATTATATTAAAATAACTATTAAAAAATTCGCTTGTTAGTTGGTAAATAGGATCATTTTGAGCAGCTTTTTTTATTTTCTTAGGGCTTAAGTTAAGAAACTGCTTTGTTTTTTCTTTTGAAACAAAATAGCTTTTTTTATAAGCATCATTCATTGCAGCTTCCCAATTGCCTTTCCATTTCGAATTCATCGTGTTGTAAATATCAGGCAAAAATTGCTTACCCATGTCCTTTAGCATTGGCATAAGAACAATCGCAATATTTTTATCTATATCAATATTGTAATCATTATAATATGACTCAGCCGATTTTAGTAATTTTTCTTTTGCGCCGGGAATTAATTCTGAATTTGGATTTTTTATACATTCATTTATGTATGCTGTAAAGCTATACGCATATTTAATTGCCTCAATGCTGTAAACGCCCTCGAAAAAGTATGTAAATGCAAGAGAATATGGTTGCAGGTTATTATAGGCAATTTTCATGTTTGTAAGTATGTTTCCATATTTTGCATACAATTCTTTATCCTTTTGCAATAAATTAATGAAAGTTTCCTCTTGAGCTTGTTTTTTGCCAATACCATTCCATTGTCTGATACCATTACTTTCACCTATCATTTTTTTCCAATAATTACCAACACCTGCATGTTTATTTGCATACTGAATACGTATGGCCGGGCTGGTTTTCATGTATTTTTCCATAATATCCATTCTGGTGCGGCGCATTTTAATGGCAATGGGATTTTCTTCTTCGGTAATTTGTTTTACCCCATCCGAAATTGTGAAATGCTCTGTTGTTCCCGGATAGCCGAATACAAATGTAAAGTCATCTTCTTTCACTCCTTTCAGCGAAATAGGGAAAAAATATTTGGGCTTATACGGAACATTGTTTTTGGAATATTTTGCAGGCTTGTTGTCTTTATCTGCATATATCCTGAATACTGAAAAGTCGCCTGTATGACGGGGCCAGACCCAATTATCCGTGTCGCCTCCAAATTTGCCTATACATGAAGGTGGCGCACCAACAAGACGAACATCGTTGAAAACTTCATAAACCATTAAATAAAATTCGTTTCCATATAAAAAAGATTTTACCTGAGCCTGATAATGTGTTCCCGAAACAGCCTCGGTTGCAATTTTTTCTCCAACCTGTTCAATAATTTCAAGACGTTCTTTTTCAGTCATTTTATCGTTTAGTTTTGCCAATACTTTGGCTGTTACATCTTCCATATAAACCAGTATTGTTGCCGTAAGCCCAGGGCAGCTTAGCTCCTGTTCTTTGCTCATTGCCCAAAATCCGTCAGTAAGGTAGTCGTGTTCTACTGTGCTATGGCTCTGAATCTGACCATATCCGCAATGATGATTGGTGAATATTAATCCCTGATCACTGACAATTTCTGCTGTACACCCACGCCCGAACAATACCACGGCATCTTTCATGCTTCCGTGATTAATTGAGTATATATCTTCAGCTGTTAGCTTAAAGCCCAAAGCTTGCATTTCCTTTTGGTTCAACGATTCTAATAAAAGAGGCAACCACATTCCCTCGTCAGCCATACTTCTAAAAGACATGGTGCTTATTAAAAGTATTGATAGTAATAGTGCTTTGATTCTCATAATGCAAAAATTTGTGTTGCTAAAATATGCATTATTTTTGGGATAAAGATTTTTGCTTAGCATATTTAAATTGCGGTTTAGAAAATAAACAGAGAAAATTTAAAAATTTAATATTGCATTATCATTGACAGCTTCTGATTTTTATTTTTATCTTTACCTATAATTTAGCTTTTATGCGTTGGCTGTTAATTTTTGTTATGTTAAGTTTATGTGCTGTACATGCACAGGTGCAGGATAATTTTTCTGATGGTAATTTTACCTCAAACCCGGCATGGACAGGTAATACTGCAAATTATGTAATTTCTTCATCAACTGCAATCCCTTCAAACATGCGCCCCGGGCTGCAAACTAACAATACAGTTGCGGCTACCACTTTTTTGTCAACTCAATTTAATATTACTCTTGCCGATAGCATGGAATGGATATTCTGGGCAAAAATGAGCTTTAATCCCAGCACAAATAATTTTGGCAGAGTGTATATTGTTTCTGATATCGATACTTTAACATCAAGTGTTCATGGGTATTATGTGGCATTATCGCACAATGGCGTTGACCGACTTCATTTTGTGAGGCAGGACGGGAATTCACATACAGTTCTGATAAGCGGAATTGTTGCTGATTTCAATAAATCAACAAATGAGGTCAGAGTAAAAGTGAAACGAGACAATAGTGGGAACTGGACTTTAATGAGCGACACTTCCGGAGGCACTCTTTATGCTGTTGAAGGAGTTGCAAATGATAATACTTATACAAACTCTTCGTTTTTTGGCATTTTCACACAATACACTGTTTCAAATGCAACAAAATTTTATTTTGATGATTTTTATGCAGGTCCTGTGCAAATTGATACCACCCCTCCTTCAGTAAATAAAGTTGAGTATATTGGTCCTACAAATATTGATATTTATTTTGATGAGTTTGTAGATGAACAGAGCGCTTCTGTGATTTCAAATTACAGCATAGATAAAGGAATCGGCAGCCCTTTAGTTGCATATCGCGATGCTACGGATGCTTCGGTAGTACATTTAATTTTGGCAAATCCTATTGCTGATGGGGTTTTATATACTCTAACAGTATTTGATGTTGAAGACCTGTATGGGAATCCTATGCCTGCACAAAATATTTCATTTTCGCATTACGAGCCAGATGCCTTTGATATTGTAATAAATGAAATTATGGCTGACCCGTCGCCTGTAGTGCTCCTACCGGAATATGAGTATGTTGAATTGTATAACACTATAGACTTGCCGATAAATTTAAAAAGCTATATACTTCAAATTGGAACTTCAAAAAAAACTTTTGGCGATGTAATAATAGGACCAAAAGGCTATCTTATTCTATGTCATGATGCTGCAAAGGCGCTGTTTGAGCCTTATGGTAACACATATTCTTTCTCTTCTTTTTCGATATCAAATACCGGTGTTAATATTTCTTTAATAAACCCTATTGGAGCAATAATTTCTTTTGCTGAATTTTCGGATACATGGTATAATAGCTCCTTTAAAGCTGACGGAGGCTGGTCTGTAGAACAAATTGACCCTTTGAATCCTTGTTTGGGAAAGTATAACTGGACAGCATCTGTAGATAACAAAGGGGGAACGCCGGGAGCGTTAAACAGCGTTAATGCCGTTAATAAAGACATAGTGAATCCTGAGCTTTTAAGAGCCACTATAGAAGGAGATAACTCCATTCGTTTGTTCTTTAGCGAGCCTATGGACAGTAGCACGGTTCTTAATCCTGCAAATTATTCCATAAGTAACGGGCTTTCTGTTTTTGGAGTGCCAAAAGGATTTGCTCCGCAATATCAATCTGTTATTTTATATCTCGATCAGCCAATACAGTATGGAAATATTTATACTGTAACTATAACGGATACTCTGAAAGACTGTGTTGGAAATCCCATGGAAATTTCAAGCAGTGCGCGTTTTGCAATTGCCGATTCTCTTGAAACAGGCGATGTGGTAATTAATGAAGTATTATATGACCCTGTTTCCGGCATGGATGATTATGTGGAACTTGTTAATCGCAGCAACAAAATAGTTGACTTGAGATTTGTTACGCTTGCAACATATAATAATATGCTTCAACTAAGTAATCAGACTTATGTTGCACCAAATGGATTTTTACTTTTCCCTGGCGAATATGTGGCCTTTACAAAAACAGTTGATGAAATAATAAATCATTATAAACCCGCGGCCCCAAATCAGATTTTAAAAATTTCCTCGATGCCGGCTTATTCAAATAACGAAGGAATTGTGGTTTTGGCAACTGCAGCAGGAACTATACTCGATGAGCTAAAATATAATGCAAAAATGCAGGACCCTATACTTAAGTCTGTTGATGGCGTTTCTCTCGAACGTATTGATTATGACAGACCTGCTTCTGATTTAACAAACTGGCATAGCGCTGCATCAACCATAAACTATGGAACGCCGGGTTATAAAAACAGTCAGTATGCAAAGGGCGTTGAAAATGATATAATTTCTGTTTATCCCGAAACATTTTCTCCGGACAATGATGGATATAATGACGTTTTAAACATTTCGTGGAATTTTGAGCACTCGGGTGTTATTTGTAATATGAAAATATTTGACAGCAACGGGAGGTTTATAAAAAATCTTATGCAAAATACCACTGTTGGCTCTGAAGGAACAATATCGTGGGATGGCAAAGATGAAAACGGAGAAAAAGCTCCAATGGGCATTTATGTGATTTTTACCGATGCCTTTGCTTCGGATGGTTATACAAAAAAAATAAAAACGGTATTTACTTTGGTAGGAAAATTTTAAAAGATGATTATTGAAAACGTTGTAGTTTCTGATGAGTTGAAAGAGGTTTTTTTTCGTTGCCCGCTACATTTGTGTCATGGCGTATGTTGCGTTGAAGGTGATGCCGGCGCACCGTTAAATGAAGACGAAATTGAAATAATAGAGGATATTTATGATTCTGTTTTTTCGTTACTTGACGATGACGCCAAAAATGTGGTTAACGAAACAGGTGTATTTGATTATGATATGTCGGGACAAATGGTTACACCTCTAAAAAAGAACGAAGAATGTGTTTATATGCTTTGGGAAAACGGACATACCGTATGTGTTTTTGAAAAATTATTCAATCAGGGCACCATTGATTTTCAAAAGCCTATTTCTTGTCATTTATACCCAATTCGTGTTGAGACTGACGGTGCTTTTGAAAAACTTTTGCTTCACAGATGGCGTATTTGCGCTGTCGCTTATGATGTAGGGAAAAAAGAAGGCGTATTGCTTTTAGATTTTCTAAAAAAGCCCCTGATAAGGAAGTATGGTCAGCAGTGGTACAACAGATTAATGTTGAAATGTGGTTATGACCCTCATAAAACGTGATTTTAATGAAAATCCCATTCCTGAAAAAAGGCGACACTATAGCAATTGCAACTCCATCCAGAAAGGCTGGTTTATCGGATTTTGAACTTTTCGAAAATTATTTGGCAGAGAGGGGCTTTAAAACTGTTCGAGCCGGTAATATTTTTTTGTCGGATAATCAATTTGCAGGCAATGACAGTTCTCGTATTGAAGCAATGAATAATTTGATTGAAGACAAAAAGATTAAAGCCATAGTGGCAGTACGTGGAGGATACGGCGCCGTTAGAATTGTTGATAAACTTTACTGGGATGCCTTGTTAAAAAATCCAAAATGGTTGTGTGGTTTCAGCGACTTTACGGTTTTACTAAACCATAATTTTGCACATAACAGGCTTCCTGCAATACATTCTGATATGGCTGTGCATTACGGATTGAAGGAATATGAAAATAATTTTGAAAAATTAATAGACCTGCTTATTGGCAAGCCTTTGGAATTGTGCTTTTCGTCTCATCCCCTAAACAAATACGGCGAAGCCGAAGGTGTTATTGTTGGCGGGAATTTAAGTGTTATGTATTCATTGCTTGCCTCAAAATCATTTCCCGATACAAAAGGTAAAATTTTGTTTTTTGAAGATTTAGACGAGTATCTGTATCATATAGACCGCATGATAGTAGGCTTGAAAAGGGCAAAAGTTTTTGATGGCGTTGCAGGTGTTGTTGTTGGTTCTTTTAGTGAAATGCGCGATAATGAGATTTCATTCGGAAAAAATGCTGAAGAGATTATTTATGAGCATTTAAGCGAATTTTATTTCCCGTTGATTTTTGGCTTCCCTGCAGGGCACACAAGTAAAAATCATCCTTTTTATATTGGGACTGAAACAAAAATCAACGCACGAAAAGACATTTCGGAATTCCGTCAGTATTTATAATAATTTTCGCAATTTTAATCAGAAGCTGTTATTTGGCCCAACTATCTTTTAAAGTTACTGTGCGATTAAATACAGGTGCGCCTGAAGTGCCGTCTTTGTCCGGAACAAAATAACCAAGCCTTTCAAATTGAAAATACTGGCCTTGTTTTGCCTCAGCAAGCGAAGGTTCACAATAAGCCGTAACAGTCTTTATGCTGTCAGGATTGATATAATCTGTAAAAGTTTTTCCTTCTTCGGCATCATCGGGCGTTGGCACATTAAACAACCTGTCATAAAGCCTTGTTTCGCAAGCTATGGATTGTTTTGCCGGCACCCAATGGATTGTTCCCTTCACTTTTCTGCCATCGGGGCTGTTGCCGCCACGGCTTGCGGGGTCAATTTCGCCATATATCTCTGTTATATTACCACTCTCATCTTTTTTAAATCCTGTACATTTTACAAAATAAGCATAACGTAAGCGAACTTCGTTTCCCGGATATAAACGATGATATCCTTTAACGGGCTCTTCCATAAAATCGTCACGCTCGATTAAAAGTTCACGACTAAAAGGAATTTCACGTGTTCCGGCAGCTTCGTTTTCCGGATTATTTATAGCCGTTAGCAGGTCGGTGTTGTTATCGTCAAAATTTGTAATGATAAGTTTAACCGGATTTAAAACGGCCATGCGGCGTTCAGCATGTTTATTAAGATCTTCGCGTACGCAATATTCCAAAAGGCTTAATTCAATAATATTTTCTCTTTTGGCCACACCTACTTTTTCGGCAAACATTCTGATAGATTCAGGAGTGTAGCCGCGCCGCCTCATTCCGCTAATGGTTGGCATACGCGGGTCGTCCCATCCGCTTACATGATTTTCTTTTACGAGTTGTAACAACTTACGCTTACTCATAACAGTGTAGCTTAAGTTAAGTCTTGCAAACTCAATTTGCTGAGGAGCATGAATGTCTAAATTATTGATAAACCATTCATATAACGGACGATGAATTTCAAACTCCAGAGTGCATATTGAGTGTGTGATTTTTTCTATTGAGTCGCTTTGACCATGGGCATAATCATACATTGGATATATACACCATTTATTTCCCGTGCGATGATGTTCAGCGTGCAAAATCCTATACATAATTGCATCGCGTAAATGCATGTTAGGGGAATTTAAATCTATTTTTGCCCGCAGAACCATTGAACCATCTGCAAATTCACCTTGTTTCATCCTGCGAAACAACAACAGATTTTCTTCGGCCGGACGATTCCGGTGTTCACATGCAATACCGGGTCGGGTAGGCGAGGTTCGATTTGCGCTAATGGTTTCTTGACTACACTCGCAAACATAAGCTTTGCCGTCTAAAATTAATTTTTCGGCCCAATCATACAACTGCTGAAAATAATCGCTGGCGTATAATTCGTTTGCCCATTCAAACCCCAGCCATTTCACATCTTCTTTTATAGATTCAACATATTCAACATCTTCCTTTGTGGGATTTGTATCGTCTAATCTCAGGTTGCACTTGCCACCATATTTTTGGGCAAGACCAAAATTTAAACAAATACTTTTGGCATGACCTATATGCAAATATCCGTTTGGCTCAGGAGGGAAGCGGGTCAACACGTGGTCGAATCGGCCACTTTTATAGTGTGAATCAATAATCTCTTCAATAAAATTCTTTTGAATTTTTTCTTCTTCGGGGAGATTAATTTTGTCCTCGGTCATTTTTTCTACTTTTGCACAAAATTACGAGCAATATTTTTAACTGAAATATTTTTATGAATATAATTTCGATTGAAGGCATGGAGTTTCGTGCACCAATTGGTTGCTTTGAAGAAGAAAAGGTGGTTTACCCTACTTTTTTGGTTGACCTGTATATAGAATACGATGCATCAAAAGCCATGAAGAGCGACTTGCTTGAAAATGCAATTAATTATCAGGAAGTATATCTTCGTATAAAAAAAATAATGCAGAACCATCATAATCTTGTTGAGCATGTGGTCTCATGCATTATGGATGATGTTTTGACAAATTTTAATTTAGCCATGAGCGTAAGATGCAAAGTACATAAAACTTTTCCGGCTTTGGGCGGACGCATTGCTGCAGTGGCTTTTGAGGCTGAGAAGTCACGAAATATATGATAGAATTTGAATTTAAGATGCTTTGGCTATCTTATATCTGCTCCCGTTACACTTAAAATTTGCTTTGTTATTTGCTCCATGGCTCTGTCCACTTCAGCATCGGTCAGCGTTTTATCTTCATGACGAAATATAAAGCTGACTGCATAGCTTTTTTTACCGGCACCTAATTTATTGTCAATATAAACATCGAACAAATCAACTTTTCTGAGAAGTTTTTTCTCGGCTGCAAATGCAGTTTTTTGAATTGTTTCAAACGGAATGTCATTGTTAATCAGCAGGGCTAAATCACGCCTAACAGCTGGATATTTCGGAATTTCTTTATACTGGATATTGGTTTTACGAACTTTTTTCAGCAAAAAGTCGAGATTTAATTCTGCATACCATATTTGGCTGTCGATGTCCGATAATTTGCAAATGGAATTTTTTACCAAGCCAAAAGTGGCTAATGGTTTTTCATTTAACATATAGCTAATTCCGTACGCAAATTGATCATTAACTTCTGTTTTGATACTTATTGAGTCAATTATTCCTAAAAATCCAAAAAGTTCTTCCAATACTGACTTTAAATTGAAAAAGTCGGTTTTTTCAGCTTTGTATTTCCAGTTTTCCGGTCTTTCATTTCCTATAGTCAATAGTGATAGAATATTAGATTCAGAGAATCTTGCCGTAACAGCTTTTTCTTTGTCTTCGGAAACTTTTATGTATGTTTTGCCAATTTCGAAAAATTTAAAGCTTAAAGCATTTCTGTTAATATTATATGCTGTGGATTGCAACATCCCCGGCAGCATGCTGTATCGCATAACATTAAGTTCTCTGCTGAGCGGATTTAATATTGATACAATTTTGTCTGTTGGGTAAACACCGGCTTTTTCGTACCATTGCAAACTGTTTAGCGAATTGCACATAATTTCGTTAAACCCTTTTGCAGCCAGGAAATTGGAGATTTTTTGAATTAATTCATTTAAAGTAATACCTGATTTTTTTTGATAAATCGTATTTGATTTTTCAGGCATGGAAATATTGTTGTATCCATAAATGCGAAGTATCTCTTCGTAAACATCAACAGGCCTGGTAACATCGGTACGGTTAAGAGGAGCTTCCACAATTATTTCTTCCGATGTTTTATTTTTAACTGTAAAATCTAAGTCTGTTAAAATTCCTTCAATGGTATTTGACGGTATTGACGAACCCGCAAAATCATTCATTGCCTGTATATTTATTTTAATAACGGGCTTTTCAATTTTTACGGGATAAAAGTCGGAAATCTCGGAACTGATGGTACAGCCCGTTAGCTCTTTAAGCAA
This sequence comes from uncultured Bacteroidaceae bacterium, assembly GCA_964550265.1. GTDB lineage: Bacteria > Bacteroidota > Bacteroidia > Bacteroidales > DTU049 > GWF2-43-63. The sequence continues at coordinate 594 of CAZJYL010000039.1, read as the reverse complement.
CAAAGCCACTCTTTTAATTGCTAAAACTGTAATTTCCGGATCAGTACCTCTTTCGAAACGAAATGATGCATCTGTATGTAAACCATGGTATTTCGCCGTTTTGCGTACCCAAACCGGATTAAAACAGGCACTTTCTAAAAAAACTCTTTTGGTTTCCATGCTTACGCCGCTATGTTCACCGCCAAAAACGCCGGCAATACACATTCCTTTTTCTGCATCGCAAATCATCAAGTCTTGAGAGGAAAGTTTGCGCCCGACTCCATCTAATGTGGTAAATAAGGTATCCTCAGGTAAACACTGAACTATTACTTTTCCGCCGGAGATTTTATCGTAGTCAAATGCATGCAAAGGTTGTCCCAATTCCAGCATTACATATTGAGTAGCGTCAACAACCACATTTATTGGTCTCAGACCAACAGCTTCCAAATGACGTTTTAACCAGTCAGGGCTTTCTATTACGTTTAAATTTGTTAGTGTTAATCCGTTATACCTAATGCAGGCCTCAGAGTTTTTTACTTCAACTAGTGTAATCATGTCATTGTTATCTACTTTGAAATTATCTACCGAAGGCATTGAAAAAACAACGTCATTTTC
>CAZJYL010000038.1:0-13015 GCA_964550265.1 uncultured Bacteroidaceae bacterium | reverse complement strand
AAAAAACACTAATTGTTAATACACGTTAAAATATAATAATATTCCGGCCAGAATTCAGTTTACGTTATGAATATGGTAAACCAAACTTGTTTTTAACACAAGTTTATAAAAACCAAATCTTACTTAATTGTTATTTTGAACGATTTAAAAAACGAATCGGCCACCTTTTTATTAATTACTGTTCCCGTAGTCATTATAGCCACTTGAAAAACCGTATTATTTGCAACTATCAGCCGGTACAAAACAACATAATCCGAACTTACTCCCGAAAATTCTTTACCCTTAAATTTACCATACTTCACACCTTTAATTTCATCATAAGACATATTCATTTCCCCAAAAAAGCCACTGGCTGCATTATTAATAAAAGTATTACGGGATTCCTCACTGCTTAGATTCGCTCCGGGATAATCTGCACAGGCAACCATAAATACATTACTTGCATCGGAACTTGTAAATATATGCAGTTTAATAGTGCCGCTTTCACTATCAATATTTGAATTGGTATATTCAGGGCTGTTAGGAAAATTTATTTTAAAATTGCCCAAAGGCGAAGTGTATTTTACCTGAGCTAATAAAGCAAAAGAAAATATCAAAGAACCAAAAAACAAAACAATTTTTTTCATATCTAATTTTTTAAGAGTTTAACTGATTCAGACCATGAATTAGAGTTTATGCGTAAGAAATAAATACCCGATTTTATTTTACCTAAACCTGATACAAGTAAATAATTATATCCGATTTTTAAAGATAAATTTTTATTTGACCAAACAACTTTTCCGTTATTGTCAACCAACGACAAATCGGCATTGGCATTATCAGAAAGATAAATTACCACATCTATATCTTCTTCAAAAGGATTAGGGTTTGCAAATATTTTATTTTTAGAAAAATTCATATCCAGAAAAATTCCGTTTAATATCATATTTGCAACTGCCATATTAGGAATGCCGTAACCATAAACAGAATCAGGATTCGAATACTGGCTGCCACTTTTAATAAGGGCATCAATTATTTCCATATTGGATTTATTTTTATTTGCCTGCCATAAACAAGTGGCCGCTCCGGCCATAATAGGTGAGCTAAATGAAGTACCATTGCTTGGATATACGCCATCGCTGATTGAAGACACAATTGCATCTTTTCCCTGAGCACATATGGTAGGCTTAACCCTGCCGTCGTAGGAAGGTCCAAATGAGGAAAAATATGCAATCTTGCCGTTTTTGTCAACAGCTCCGATAGTTAAAATGCTATCGGCATCAGCAGGAGCGCCAATATAGTGCCAGTTTTCATTACCGCTGTTGCCGGCACTATTTACCACAAGTATCCCTTTGGACGCGGCAATATCGGCTCCGCGGGTAATTCGTGTTGTATTTCCATCCATGTCAGAATAAGAGTGATTTTGCGAAGGGTCGTCAAATCGTGTATAACCAAGAGAAGAATTTATTACATCGGCGCCAACACTATCGGCAAATTCGGCTGCAGCAACCCAGTTATCTTCCTCAAAAATATACTCTGAATTAGCATCTTCGCATCTTAGCAGCCAAACACTTGCTTTTGGAGCCGTTCCCACAAGTTTACCAGGCATATTGCCAACGATGGTAGATGCTACCGACATGCCGTGAGTAGATTCTTCAAAAAGATTATTACCCGGCAAAACAAAATCCTTATATCCTAACAATCTGTTTTGCAGGCGTAAACTATCAAACATCGAAAGGGTATTTACATGATAAAAACCTGCATCAAGAATAGCAATAACCATTCCTTGTCCCTGAAATCCCAGCCCATGTAAATATTCAACACCAATCATATTGGCCTGATTTTTACCCATACCATAATCATGTTGCAAACGATTCAGTTCATGATGCATTTTTAAATTCTCGGCCGAATGATAAAATTCATTCCCGCCGACAGATTGAGTTCCTTTATTAAAAGGGCGTATTTTCCTTTGTTGTAAATATGGCTTTGTTTTAATCACATTGCTTACAAAAGAAAATGACCTGATAGTGGCAACAAGACTTGTATCGCTTAATAGTACAGTGGCAGAATTAAACCATCTTGACCTATTTAAGACAGAAGCCCCAATATTAGTTAAGCTATCTATATATGCCTGTACAACAGGTATATCACGTTCATCTATGGCAATATTCATTTTTTCTCTGCGTTCCAATGCACGCTGAGTTAAAAATTCATTGGGATTACTTATAGAATAAGGGGTGTTGTTTTTATTTGCAAATTCCACCCGATAAACAGCACCCATAGTTTGTGCCTGAGAAACCATTCCAAGCAAGAGTAAAAGAGAAGAAACAAAAAACAGTCGCATTTTATTTTTAATTATGTCCATAATCAATTAATTCCCATGTGTAATCAACACCCGAAATAATATCACCCGTAACAAAGTCTTTTTTTACACTCTTATACTTTTTGAAAATCAAACCAACATGGCGGGCATATATTTCGTATTGATTGTCTTCTTCAACAAGATTTGAGGATAATTTTTGATTTACCTTTACAGTAGAATCATATAAGGAAGAGTTCAGAATATACGGCTTGTCAACTTTGTCGTATTTGTATATCTGGGCATTATTTTCATTAAAGGCGTTGCCATCCCATTTATAGCCTGTGCGAACAGGGAAAACCAAACGTGTCATCCTTACATTTTCTTCCAAACGTTCGGCAAATGAATTTGTGAGACAGGAATACCATACATCACGCAAAAACCAATCAGTGCTGTCACTCATTTTAACCCATCGTTCCATTCGCAAACATGGTCTCCCCTGAGCATCTGTAAACCATGATTCAAAAAATTCTTTTAATAGAAATTTATGATTGTTTACGCTATGATGAAAATCGTCGTAATATGTCGAATCCACATTATAAATCATATAACTACCGGCTCTGTATGGGAAAAAAGAATATCCCATATCTTGCGGTGTTAAAGTGCTGTCTTTTTTACAAGACAAGCATAAAAACACACAAAGAACAACACCTGTAATTATAAGACTTAGTTGTTTCATAAAAAAATTAATAATTATCATATATTGAATTACCTATACCGTTATCGGTAGAAGACTTGCCACGGTTTTCAATATCTAATTTCGAATCTTTATTATTAAGTTCCAATGGGTCTTTGTCTTTTTGAAAAACCTCTCTTGAGATAACATTCCCATTTTTAAATGTTTCGCGAACAATGATTTTGCCGTTTTCATCGTTTGTTACCCAATCTCCTTGCCTTAAGCCATCAACATATTTTCCTGTAGTATATACTATTCCGTTGCCATGATAAAAAACCCATATACCGTTGCGCTTGGTATTGACATAAGTGCCTTTAATTTTGGGAACATTATCGGGAAAATACTGTGCGTATTGACCATCCATCCAGCCATTTATATAATTTGCCACTTCCAAAATATTACCATTTTGATAATATCGTTTTGATAAGCCCCATTTCTGCCCATTTTTGTATTCACATTCGGATATTACGGCATCGTAGCCATCATAAGTTTTCCACAGCCCTTCGCGTTTTTGGTTAATAAACAGACCTTCTGACAGTTTGGAGCCTTCAGGGAAGTACATCGTAGAATAGGATTGTTTTCCGTTATCGGAATAAATATTTATTGATTTAATTTTTCTGTCGGCATAATAATATACAAATTTCCCAACCGGAACGCCATGGTCAAAACGCCCTTCATATTTTAGTGTGTCACCATTATACTTTTTCCAATACCCGTGTTTTTGACCTTTTGCATCAAGTTTATTAAGAGTATCGGCAGGGTTTTGTCCATAAGAAACAAAACAGTTGAATAACAACAATAATATTACGGCAAGTTTAAATTTCATATTGAAACTTATTTATTGAATAACGTCAAGTGAGTTCAAATCTTTTATGAAATCAAAAAAAGATGCATAATCCAAATCAAACAAGCTACTTATTAGTCCCATTTCTTCAGGATTTCCTATAAAAACAGCTTTCATGCCGACAGACTGGGCAAATTCCATATCGCTTAAACTATCGCCAAGCATTACAGAACGTTTAAAACTTATTTCGGGAAAATCCTTTGCAGCTTTCATTGCCATTCCGGGATTAGGTTTACGCAAATGATGATTACTTTCTGCCATGTGAGGACTATGATATATTTTATCAATTCGCCCGTTGCATTCAGTAACTTTATTAACCATATAATCATGTATCTGCGTAAGTTGGCTTTCGGTCATTAGACCTTTGCCTATTCCTTGTTGGTTTGTTACAACAATTATTTTACCAAAAATTTTTGAAGCTAAAGTCAAAGCCTGCAAAGCCCCGTTTAAAAATTCAAATTCGTCAACAACGGTTATATATCCGCCAATTTTTCTTTGATTAATTACACCGTCTCTGTCAAGAAACAAAGTCCACGAATTATTTATTTTCCATTGCCCAAGAATATCTTTTTTATTAATGACACTGTTCATAGCAATGAATTTAATTTGAATTATTTAAAAAGGGTAGTTTCTACATATTCGCAAATAATATGCCCAATTAAAATATGGGCTTCCTGAATGCGTGGCGTATCGGAGGAGGGGACAACGACAGAATAATTTGCAATGTCTTTTAACTTGCCGCCATCGTTTCCCGTTAGGGCTATTGTAGTAGCGCCAAAATCCTTTGCAACCTCCAGTGCTTTAATTACATTAACTGAATTGCCCGAAGTAGAAATTCCGATTAAAATATCGCCCTGCCTACAATGAGCCTGAGCCAAACGGCTAAAAACATCATCAAAGCCGAAATCGTTGGCCACGGCAGTAAGATATGATGTGTTTACAGAAAATGCTTCGGCCGGCAATGGCTGGCGGTTCAAATAAAAACGTCCGCTTAATTCGGCGGCTATATGCTGGGCATCTGCTGCACTGCCACCATTTCCGCACAACCACAAACGATTACCATTTTCAAAACATGATGCAATGGCATTTGCAGATAAACTGATACTTTCAATTATTTGCGGATTATTCAATATTTCTTGTTTTACCGCTATGGATTCACGTATTCTGTTTTCAATCATCTTTTTTATCCAAATTGATATAATCCCTTATTATATATTTATTTCTATCCGGCGTGGCACGCCCTATCATCTCGGCCAAAAAACCACCAATAAATAATTGTGCACCTATTATCATACATAGCAAAGCTAAATAAAATATAGGTTTATCGGCTATTTTGAACACAGAATAAAAAATCTTTAAAGCTGCCAGATAACCTGCTATTGCAAAACCAATCAAAAATAAAACCGTTCCTATTGAACCAAAAAAGTGCATTGGGCGTTTGCTGAATTTACTAACAAACATAATTGTAAGCAAATCAAGAGGGCCTCTTATAAATCTGCTAATCCCGAATTTGCTTTTTCCGTATTGTCTCTTGCGATGCTGAACAACCTTTTCTCCAATTTTGAAAAATCCTGCCCATTTGGCTATAACTGGAATATATCGGTGCATATCGCCATACACTTCGATATTTTTAACTACATCCAGTTTGTAGGCTTTCAGTCCGCAATTCATGTCATGGAGCTTAACACCGCTTATAACACGTGTTGTCCAATTATATAATTTGCTGGGAATATTTTTTGTAAAAGTATTGTCGTAACGTTTTTTCTTCCACCCCGATACTATGTCGAAGTCATTTTCTTTTACCATTTTATACATTTCCGGCACTTCGTCAGGGCTATCCTGTAAATCAGCGTCCATTGTGATGACAACATCACCGGTAACTTTTTCGAATGCGGCTTGCAATGCGGCTGACTTTCCGTAATTCCGGCTAAAGCGTATGGCTTTAATATTAGCAAACTTTTCTTTTAATTCGGTGATAACTTTCCACGACTGATCCGTGCTGCCATCGTCAACAAATAATATTTCGAAAGAAAAATTGTTTTCTTTCATAACCCTGCCTATCCATTCGGTAAGCTCAGGCAGACTTTCTTCTTCGTTCAGGAGAGGAATAACAAAAGATATATCCATTTATTGTAATGTTAAACTATCCTCGGGTTTTTCTTTTCTTTTTGCAACAAGTCCAACCAATGAACCTACAATAAGAGATTTGATAAAAAATATTGCAAAAGGAATTAGGTTTTGCTCAAGTTTCAAATAATTTTTAATATTTTCGGGATCACCTATATTATTGGCGTATTGAGGATATTCTTTAATTACTTGCATTGTTTGCACAAATACTTCTTTCACACATATCTTGTTATATTCAGGATCAACAACAAAAAGAATCAACAGCTTCATGATCTGAAAACAAAACAACGCTATGAGCATAACTATTATAGAAATGAATATTGCCGATTTTAATTTAATCTTTTTTTCTTCGGTTTGTTTTCTTATTTTTGAAACTGTTATAAACATAAAAGATAACACAACCGATGCTTCAATAATAAAAGTTATAAATGCAAACGAAAAATAATTCAAGCCACTTAAATAAATTAAAAGGAAATAAGCCGCCAGTATTCCGCCGGCAATAAAACTATTTTTTAACAAAAGTTTTTTATCTAAACATTCCATAAATATTAACCATGTTTTTGCAAAAATAGTGATTTATTTATTTGAAAATAAAATTATAAGAATATTGTTTCGCAATGCACATTTTAATTTTGTCAGGTTAATAATTTTATTTTACTTTGTCGACTAAAATAATATAGAAAGGCATGAGAGAGAACATTGGCTCACTCTATGAACGTTTGATGACAGACATTCACATGCAAGAAGGCCTAAACGCATGTATTAATTGCGGCACATGCACAGCAATATGTCCGGCAGCCATGTTTTATAAATATGATCCACGCGAAATTGCCATTATCGTGTCAAGTCGGGATGACAAGAAGATAGAAGAGCTTCTTAAAAGTGATACAATATGGGCATGTGGAGAATGTATGAGTTGTAAAACGCGATGCCCACGCGGAAATGCTCCGGGTCTTATAATTATAGCACTCAGAACTTTATCCGAAGAAACGGGCTTTTTTGCCGAATCCGAAAAAGGACGTCAATTACTTGCAATAAAGAGAATGATAGGACACAGTATTCTTGACACAGGTTATTGTGTCTGGTTCGACCATTTAGATTTGGAATTATTTCCCGAACAAGGACCAAATTGGCAATGGATACGCAATAATAATTCATCCGTGCTTGATAAAGTGGGTGCAAATTACAGAAAAAATTCTGCCGGAGCACTTAGGACTATTCCTAAAGAGGATTTAGATGAATTAAAAAAAATATTTGAAGTTACCGGCGGCTTAAAACGATATGACATTATAGAAGAATATTCACGTAAAAAGGCTGCCGAAATGGGTTTACAATTTGACGACACAAACGAATGTGAATATTTTCAGCACGTATTTGCATATAATAGTAACAATCTGGAAAACGAATGAAAGTAGAAGGTAAACGTCATATATGGAAAGAATATCAAAAAGATATTGCAGACGACAAGTATTGGTATGCACGTAGTTGTATCCGGCAAAACTTTTTTCCGGGATCTGAAACAGCATTTTTACGTATTTTGAGAAATGAGCTGGGAAAAGACATTTTTGATTCGCAATGCCATACCAGCTGTACCGGTATTGGATACCATTGCGATATTGTGCCATTTGAAACAACTATGACAGTTGTTGCTCGTCAATTCTCGTTAATGAGCGAAAAAGGATATAAAAATTATGCTGCTAGTTGCATCACCTCATTTGGTTTATACACAGAAATTCTTGAAACATGGGAATCGCATCCGCATTTGCTTGAGAAAACAAGAGATAATTTATACAAATCAACCGGACGCACCTTTGAAATACCCGAAGACTTGGCTCATACAAGCGATATCATTTTCAAATTCAGAAAAGAAATTTTTGAGAAACGAAAACATTCCCTGATAAATATACAAACAGGCAAGCCACTGCGCGGCGTTGAGCATATTGGCTGTCATTATGCCAAGATGTTCCCGCACAAAGGAGTTGGCGGAGCCGAATATCCGCAAGTGCTTGCGGGCATGATTGAAGATTGGGGCGGGGAAGTGGTCGATTATCCCGAAAGGCGGCATTGCTGCGGATTTGGCTTCAGACAATATGTGGTTAAGGCTAATCGTGGGTATTCTGTTGCTAATTCACATAAAAAATTTGAAAGCATGGAGCCGTTTAAGCCGGATTTTATTTTGACTAATTGCCCTGGATGCCCTATGTTTTTAGACCGTTGGCAATATTTCATAGCTGAAACCGAAGGTAAAACTTATGGCGAAAACGGGCTGGGAATACCGGTGTTAACTTATGAGGAATTGGCAGGGATAGTATTGGGATATGACCCTTGGGAACTTGGATTGCAAATGCATCAAGTATCTATCGAACCTTTACTTGATAAACTTGGATATGAATATGACAAAAGTGGTAAGTATAAAGCTTTAGATGGAACAAACTTAGGTAAGCCCGAAAATCCCACTAATCTAAAAATAACTTGTTAAGCTAATTTTACAATAATATTAAATTACTCCTTAATGTCGAAAAAAGTTGTTGTTATAGGTGCAGGTCCGGCCGGAATGGAAACTTCCACTTATCTAGCCAATTTTGGCTTTGATGTTGATTTAATTGAAAAAGAAAATCAGGCTGGCGGAAAATTAAATCATTGGGATCGTTTGTTTCCAAGCATGAGAAAGGGAGACGAAGTAAAAGAGTTTTTACGGAAAGGAAATAAGTTTTCCAATATAAATTTATTGTTAAACACCGAAATAGAAAACGTTGAACAAATTGATAATAAATTTATTATTGCAACAAATAATAATAAAATTCAAGCCGATGCTGTTGTTATTGCCACCGGATTTGAAATTTTTGATGCTACAAAAAAAGAAGAATATGGATATGGTATATACGACAACGTTATTACAAGCAAAGATTTGGAATTACTTTTCAGACAAAACAAAAAAATAGTACGTGCTGATGGAAAACCGGTTAAACGCGTTGGAATAGTACATTGCGTTGGTTCACGCGATGAAAAGGCAGGAAATATTTATTGCTCAAAAGTTTGTTGCGTAACGGGAGTTAAACAAGCCATAGAAATTCATGAAGCGAATCCTGATTCCGAAATTTATTGCTTTTATATGGACCTGAGAATGTTTGGGATGCAATATGAAGAACTATATAAAAAAGCTCAGGAGGAACATGGCGTACAATTTATTCGCGGAAGATTGTCCGAAGCAGCAGAGTCGCTTGATGGCAGCGTAATTGTTAAGGTTGAGGATACATTAAGCGGACGTCCATTGAAAATGTCAGTTGATTTATTGGTTTTGCTGGTTGGTTTTGTTCCCTCTCAGGGCACAACCAAAATGGGAAATTTATTCGGGGTATCGTTTAATCATAATCGTTTTTTAGAATATAGCGACGAGCATACGGGAACGGGATTAACAAATGTGCCTGGCGTATTTTTGGCAGGAACTTGTTCGGCCCCAAGAACTTTAACAAACACAATTTTGGATGCCAGAAGTACTGCCATGCGCGTGGCAGGATACTTAAATGCATGGGAAACAGAAAAACGATAGTTGCTGATTTATATGCAATATCCATAATATTTTTACAGAATTATATGAAACAAAAAAGACAATGAGCCCTGAATTTGGATTTAAAATCAACAAATCTGCACAAATAGACATGGATAAGGCCGATGACTCTCTTTATCGCAAAATATGCAGTATTGAGCCCAGCCTTAAATTGTGTATTTTTTGTGGGTCTTGTGCTGCAACCTGTTCGGCAGGGCAATTTACCTCTTTCAGTTTTCGTAAAATATCAATTGATTTAAGGCGGGGAATGATTAAGGATGTAAAAGAAGATATATCAAAATGTATGTTGTGTGGCAAATGTATTTTGGTATGCCCGCGAAATGTAAATACCCGACATGTATTGTTTCATTTAAAAAAGCATTTCGATGAAAATGAACTTTGATCCTTTTGTGCTGCCATTTTTTCTCGGTTTGCTTTTTATGGGAGCAATACTGATATGGAAATATATTGTATGGATGGAAACCATTCCGGTTTCCGACCGCAGGATCATGCTTCGAAATATTTTTACTGTCCGTTCATTCAGGGCTTTCAAGGAAGCTGTAATGGAAGGCTTGCTGCACAGGCGTATATTCAAAATAAACCGAATGCTTGGGTATATGCACGCCAGTTTGGCTACAGGGTGGTTTTTACTTATAGTAATAGGTACTATCGAGTCAAAATACGGGCATAAAGATGTTTTTAATATGCCATGGGACCCAATATTTTTCAATTATTTTGAGCCAAACAAACACGGAATTGAATACGGGAAATTTTTTGTTTTCACAATGGATTTCCTTTTAATGATATTATTGATTTCAGTTTTTCTTGCAGTTGTTAAACGCTTTTATTCCAGGCTGTTTGGAATGAAAAAGACAACCAAATTGATGCTTCCGGACCGCTTTGCTTTATACTCGCTTTGGTTAATATTTCCTGCAAGATTACTGGCTGAGTCGCTTAATGCAGCACATTATGGTAATGGCGGATTTATGACCCAACCAATTGGTAATCTCATTAGTTCATTTTTATCGTTAAATGAAATAATAGATTTGGAATATTCAATGTGGTGGTTTTATTCCATAGTTCTGGGTGCGTTTTTTGTTTCATTGCCATTTTCGCGCTACATGCACATTCTCACTGAAATATTCCTAATCACTTTTAGAAATCTTGGTGTTGAACCTGCAAAAAATTTAAAGGGATATACCCGTTTTGAAATTAATTCTTGTAGTCGTTGCGGAATATGTATTGACAAGTGCCAACTAAGTTCGGCAGCGGGAATAAATAATGTGCAACCTGCATACTATATTCAGAGTATAAGATATAACCTGCCTTTTGATGACAGAGCATATAATTGCTTATTGTGTGGGCGTTGCAATACTTATTGTCCGGTGAAAATTGACGTTACAAATATGCGGAGCATAACGCGTAAATTGGCAAATGAAACAGTTGGGTTTCATTATGATTATTTACCTGATTATGTAAAACATGATAAAACAGAAGTAACAAATGTCTTGTATTTTGCCGGCTGTATGTCGCATTTAACGCCATCTATTCCTAAAGCAATGGAAATTATTTTCGATAATGCCGGAATAACTTATGATTTTATTGACAGAGATGGGAGTATATGTTGCGGACGTCCTTTGATGCAATCGGGATTAACAAACGCTGCTGCGGAACTTAAAAACAAGTTAACCAAACTTATTGAATCCAAAGATTCCATGATTTTAGTTACAAGTTGCCCAATCTGCTACAAGACTTTTGTTGATGATTATAAATTAAAAATGCATGTTGTTCATCATACAGAACTAATTAAAATTCTGATAGAAAACAAGCGTTTGAATATTTCCGGACAGAATATTTCCATTACTTACCACGACCCCTGTGAATTAGGTCGAGGTTGCGGAGAATACGAAAATGCCAGAATAGTTTTAAGCAAAATAGGAAAACTGATTCCCATAGAGCAAGAAAAAGAAAAAGCATTGTGCTGTGGCGGCAGCATGTCCAATTTAAAAGTTCAGGGAGCCAAACGTGAACTGATTGCTGCGGATGCCGTAAATCAGCTTAATGCAAACAATCCCGATTTAATTGTTACCGCTTGTCCTTTGTGTAAAAAAACAATGGCAAAGCATGCTGATGGAAAAATGATGGATATAGCTGAAGTGGTTGCTGATGCTTTAACTTCAAAAGATAAAGAGAATAATTATTATATTGAATCATTGAATTTTCATAATAAATAAATACATTTCACAGTTTGTTTTTGTGTGTTTAATAAATATTTGAAATGTTTTCATTGTTTCATTAAAGAGTACTTGATAAACAACTTATGTTGGCTAGCAAACGAGATAACTAAAGAGTTGCAGCAGTGTTGATTATTTACAGTAATAAAATTTACAATTCAAATATTTTTTTGCTACTTATTTTAAGGCGGGAAATTATATATTTGACCTCATGTACCGAAGAGAATGCAATTTACACTCTAAGCAACTTTAAGCTGGATAGAATTATTAAATTGAGCGTAAAATCAGTTCAGATACTGCAGCCGGAAAAAGCTAAAGAGAATTTGTGTTATTGGATAAAAACAAACCCTCCGAAGGGACATAACCATTCGAAGGGTTGAAAGAAAAGAGAAGCAAAAAGCTTCTTTTCAATTTAGTTTAAAACACAGCAAATCTTGCATGTTTTGTGATGTTCAACATTAGTTTGTATATGGCATTTTTTTACTTGCATTGCGCATAAGACCATCTACAAGATTAGCAGGGCTACTTCCAATACTTCCTGAGAACTTATGATTATAATTCCAAATTAGTTTTTTCTCACTGCAATCACTAATGCTAAGTGAAACAGTTACTTCATTGGTTGATCCATATGTCCCCACTAATATAACCATTGCAACAGCGGCTCCATCGGACATTGGCTTAGACAAAGAAAAATTCGAAGTCATAATACCATCAACTTTTAAAAGCTCACAAATTTCAGCTGATGTGAGAGGAGTTTCTGGATAACCAGCCTTTTTAAGAATAGCATTGGTGGTTTCAATCTCTTGAATTTCCTGTGAAAATTTCCCTTGCATTTTACGTTTCAGCATCCAAGAATACATTTCTTTTTGAAAATTAATTGATTCTGCTTTTTTGTTGTTCTTTCATTGATTCCGCATCAATTTTTTTACTTGCAGCAATCGAAACAGTAGGTGGAATGATGGCAATGATTTTTTGTTTATGAGCTAGAGTGTAAGCATCAGGACTTGTGTAAATCTTAGCACAAGACGTAAAAATAATCCCAAAATCGGAATTAGCGAAAGTCTTTTAGCCAATTTTACAATAAAAATTATCAGTTATAAATTTTAAAATTTAAAGCAAAAAAATCACAACCCTTTCGGATTGTGATTTTGCAGTATTCTTTTTTTTAAATATTACCAGCGTTTTGGTTTGCTGTCGGAGTTGTATCCACCGCGCCCACCGCCACGGTTTCCGCCGCTATAGCCACCAC
>CAZJYL010000037.1:0-13165 GCA_964550265.1 uncultured Bacteroidaceae bacterium | reverse complement strand
TGTTTTTTGTTCCCGAACGTATGGCCGATGCAGTACAAGGAAAAGCATATTATAAGGAAATAGGCATAATTATGCCTCTGATTAGTTTAATATTGCTTGTATTTGCAAATAAAGCCATTAAGAAAGACGAAATGAAGGTGCGTGCCGCCGATAGACTCAGGTAACTCTGTCATTTGGGCTTTTCCCATATTTCCATATTTTTGATATTGTCGCCGCTAATTTCAAAACGAATCATTGTCATTGATTTGTGGAATCCATATTTCCCTGCAGCACCCGGATTTATATGAAGAAGGTTGTGTATTTTGTTGTATTGAATCAGAAGTATATGGCTGTGGCCGCAAACAAAAATATCGGGTTGTTCTTTTTTTATTTGTTCCAGCGTTTCGGCTGTGTATGCGTTTGGACGTCCACCAATATGTTTAATTAATATTTTTTTACCCGAACAGTTAAACGCCAGATAATTTTTTGTAACACTACGTATATCCTGTCCGTCAATATTTCCATAAACAGCACGTACCTGTGCTATAGACCTTAGGCTATTTAGAACTGATAAACTGCCAATATCGCCTGCATGCCATATTTCGTCGCAGTTTGCGAAAAAATCAGATGCCGACTCAGGTAAAAAGCCATGTGTATCTGACAGAATCCCGATTTTTGACATTTAAACTTTTTTAGAAATATATGCCAGCAGGGTAGGCCAATTAACCGGACCATCTTTTTTGCCGGTTCTTACAATTATCACTTTTGTACGGGGATTTACAAAAACATACTGGCCTAAAAGTCCTGCCGCCCAAAAATTACCTGCATTATCAATGCGCCATTGATATTTATAATATTCCGAAGAGCGTTCTTTGGTTATTTGAGTAATTGTTTCCAATACCCATTCTTCAGGAATAATTTGTTTTCCGTTCCAATTGCCTTTATTAAGATAAAGCCTGCCGAATTTTGCATAATCTATTGTTCTGGCATTTAATCCAGTATAGCATTTAACCTGATTGCCTTTTTTTGAATCAATATTTAATGTTGCATCATGTTCCATTCCTAAAGGAGACCAAAGTTTTCCCTGATAATAATTTACTATTGGCATCCCTGTTGCCTTTTCAACAATCATACCCAGAAGCAAGGTGTTTACGCTGCGATATTGAAATTCCACGCCGGGATCTTTTTCAACTTTTAAATTGTAAACGTATTTTTTTAGATTATTTCCATAATAATACTTTCCTATTTCAGCCATTGGATTAAAGTAATTTTCTCTGAACCTAATTCCCGACTCCATGTTTAGTAGGTTTTCAATGGTGATTTTTTCGAATCCCGGGTTTTTAAAATCGGTTAAATATTTTGTTATGGGGTCTTTCACCGATGATATTTTACCTTCGGAAATTGCTATTCCCACCAGTGCCGACACAAAGGCCTTATTTGCCGAGAACGATGTCATAATGCTGTTTTCGCTAAAGCCAAGAAAATATTTTTCGAATTTAACCGTGTCATTTTTAATTATCAGAAACGAAGTGGTTTTTGTTACCGAAAACAAAGTTTCCCAATCGTAGATTTTTTTATCCTCAGTAATATATTTTTTGGGAAATGAGTTTGTATCCAGTTCACATGTATGGCCTTTTATAAAACTAAAAGGCTTATCCGATTTTTTTAAAGGAACTTGCGGCGATTTTTTATAATCGTTTATATCTGCAACATTGTAAACTATCATACGCCCAACATGGCATGAACAAACTGAAATCGAAATTAAAACAAGTAAAAGAAAACGATTCATAATATCAGTAAATTTAGATGTAAAAGTAAAAAAATATTGGAATTCACAAGATTATTGTAATGTGTTGTATGAACTTGTTTAGTGATAAATCAGGATAAAAGCCTAATTGTTCAATAAAAAGCAATTTTTGACACAAGATATTTATCGTTAATTTTTATTTATGGTTTTTGTGTAATTGTTGATAATCCAAATAATAAATAACTTTTAAAGTTATGGAATTCATTTGGTCGCTATTAATGGTTTGACGGATATTTTGCAAATAGCTCATGTTGATTGGTAATTCTTCCGTGTGAATTCCGGTTTTCCATATTAAGTTTATTGAACTGCCGGGAGAGAATTGCCATGAATAAACGAAATCGATATTAAAAGCATTAAAAGTAAAATCATAGTCATAATTACCATTTACGGTTATTAAGGGTTCTCCGTTTGCATCCAGATTCATATATCTGCTATATCTCCCTTCATTGTAGTAATGCCTTATGCGCAAAGTTAAAGGCATATAATTACGGATAACGTAGGTGAAAGAAACTGTATTGTTTATCGAAGCAATGTCGCGTGCACCAAATAAAGGTAATCCAAGGTTGTCTAATCCTGCATAACCAACTATACGTTTGCTGTTTTCCGTTCCAATTTCGTATCGTATCTGAAATCTGTTGCCCACTTTAATAATAGGAGACAGATTAATAAATAAGGAATAAGAATTAAAATTTGGAATATTAACAAAAGACAATTCTCCGTCAAGAGCAAAAGGCTTGCTGTATGAGCTTGAAAAGTTTATAAACGTATGTGACCAATGCGGTTCACAAAATGGAAAATCAGGATTTCTGGATTCGTAATAATTATATGTTTTGCTCAAAGAATGTTCATATCCGCCCCAAAGATAAAAATGGTGTTTCATTGTCAGCAGGCTAAGCCGTAGCATGGCATAGCTGGTTGTAGCACGATTTGTGGTAAGCCTATATTCCGACACAACATAATTACTAATTCTAAATTCTTTTAGCCAAGTAACGGGATTATACCAGACATAAGCTGAGGATAGTGAATAAAGATGATAGTTGTTTGTTTGCATTATCCCTAAATCATTGCAGTCGAAACGACTGTTTCGTGTGCTTTGTTCAAGTTCCCATGTCCATTTACCACGAACTTTCAAAAATGATGCAGCATACGACAAGCCACCCCGCTTAATAGATTTATTTGAGAACAATAAAGAGTCGTTTTGAGAGACTGCAGTTGATACAGATAATAAGTATGTCTTGTTTTTTAAATAAACATTTGCTCCTGCACCCGTTACATTGCTGCTTTTAAACTTTCGTTCACGTATTGCATTGTTGTTTATTAAATAAAATGAATTGCTGTTTTTAAATTCCTTGTCAAAAACCAAGATATTGTAATTAGCGAATGGCTCAGTTAGTTCTTTTCTGATTTCTCCGTTGGCAGAGCGAATTTCGGCGTAGGTGTTTTTTGTAACGGCGTTAAATAAGCCAACAGCTAACCCATTATTTGAGCGACCTGATATTTTTGATGCATTTATCAATTGTGCCTGAGACGGATTGGAAATAACAGTTTCGCCTGAGTCCAGATTAGAATAAACGGTGTAAACCCAGTGGGCATTCTTCCGATACGGCGCGAATAAAATAAATTTCCTTTTTCGAAAAGATCAACGGCCTCTTTAAAAAATAATCTTTGCTCGTCGTATTCTACTTCGAAAGCAGTAAGATTCTTAATTATATCATCGCTTTGAACCTGACTGAAATCGGGTAGTAAAGTAACATCAACAGTATAGCTTTCGCTTATGCCTGCTTTAAGGTCAAGACCACCACCAATAGTTTTGGAATAATCTGCCACTTCCGGATTGTGATGTGGAAAGTGAGAAACTGAGGTTGACAAATATGGGTTGACAGATAAACGTATCGGTGGATTTATGCCATTTATGCCTCTTAAAACTCCCCAGCGTTGTTGAACGTTTGAAGCATTTTGCTCTTCTAAAGCCCATTGGCTCGTTTCGCGTGTCCGCCTGACTATTCTTTCAAATTGTATTCCCCATAATTGATTTTCGGCTTTTGGAAAACGCAAGGCGCTATATGGTATAAATATTTCAGCTGTCCAGCCTTTATCATCAATACGCGATTCGCTTTTCCACACTGCATTGAAATTTTCATCCTGAAATCTGTTGTCGATTTGCGGACCCGAAGCATATACTCCAAAAACAAATGCGTCAAGATGATTATTGTAGGGGTCTATTTTTATATTGAATCTATCAGCATTTAAGTCTTCATCGCGAGTTCCCAATTGCCTTAAAATACTGTCGGGTGCACTGTCATAACAGCGTACTGCAAAATAAATTCCATTATCGTCATAAAGTACTTTTACTTCGGCTTGTTGTGTGCCAGGTTGATTATAATATGGGCTTTTCTGAATAAAATCTTTTGCTGCTTCAGCAAGCAACCAGCATTCATCATCAAGATTCCCGTCAATTACCGGTTGAGTTTGTGTACGAATTGCATAAATTATTCTTTCCTGCGCAAATGATATATAAGGCAGCAAAAAAAGAAAAAACAATACAAGTATTTTTTTCATTTATGCTAAATTAAATATAAATCTGTCAGGAAAATAACGATTATATGTGCAGGCTATATATGTATATGAAAATACAATTTTCATCATTGATTTATTTCATAAAACCAACAGGCTGTATAAATACTATTTTTTGAGATGGTTTTAGCATGAGGGTTTCAGAGAGGTGCTCACGTTCACAATTGGCCATAATTACCGCACCTAAGTTTTCGGAAGCTGCGAACAAATAAACGTTTTGACAAATAAATCCACAGTCAGCGGCACTGTAATATTCTTTTTTGGAGTCTTCAATTTGCCCCATACGGTCAAAATCTGCCACATAAATCAGTATCAAAGCAGCATCAGATACAAAAGTTTGTTTACTTACGCTGCTGCGGAAGTCTCCTGCTTTAATTGTTTCAAGTTGATTTTTTGTGTAATTCCAGAGGTAAAAGCCACTTTTCATTGATAAATAAATGTCGTATTCCTGCATGTTTAAAGCAGAAGGGACAGTTCTTTTGTTAATTTCCAATCTATTGATGCCGTAAGCGGCCCATAAGAGATTGCTTATTTGTTGTTCGCTCATTACTGAGTCTTTGAAACTTCGGCTTGATTGCCTTTTTTCCAGTACCTCCATTAAGGGCATGCCGCCTTTGGTTTCAGGTGGCGGAAGTTGAATTGTTGATTGAGACATAGAATTAGAATAAATTACTAAAAAGAGAAACGAAAATATGATAAATCTCATTTTGCGCATTTTTGTGTTGAAGTTCAATAAACAAAATTAGTGTAATTTTACATCATTAAAAAAATGCATAAAATGAAAAAATTTAAACTTATTGCTTTAATAGTTTTTAGTTTGCTTACTGCAAATGTTTATTCACAAGTTCAATTTGGCTTACAAGTTGGGCCACAGTTTCCACTTGGCGATTTTAGCTCGGGATACAATATGGGTTTTGGTTTTAGTGCGAATGGAAAATATTTTTTATCTGATGATGTAGCTGTTGGACTCAATTTTGGTTATAATCATTTTGGAACAGATTATAAGGATGTGAATTGCGGCTTAATGCCTATAACGTTATTGGCAGAATATCATTTATCTACAGGAGACATTCAGACTGTTTTAGGATTCGATATTGGCGCATATAATGTTACTGTAAATGTTTTGGGTATTAAATCTTCTGATTTGCAATTTGGTTTGGCTCCATATGCAGGCTTACAATACCAGTTAAGTGATAACATGGCATTAACGGGTGCACTTAAGTGGAATTATGTAATGACAAAAAATTCCGATTTCGATTGGTTAGGTGTTAATCTGGGTATTGTATTCGGATTATAATACAACGCCTATTCATTAGAAATCCATTTCTATTGCAATAGAAATGGATTTTTTAATTTATGCCATAAAACAGTTTGATATTTTAATACATTGTTGTCCGAACAAATTGTCAATTAAGAATTTTAATGCTTTTTGTGCCCTTGAGCCGGGCGGGGTTTACTTTTCTTTTTCATCGCCAAAAGAAAAGTAACAAAAGAAAAGCTAGTCGCTTGAGAATTTTTCGGAGAAAACGAACACACACCAGCCACAGACGGAAATAACTCGCTGCATGGAATAAATGATTAAATTATTCAGCTCAAACAGATTTCCGTCATTTCGCCTTCGGCTTCCGACGCTGCCTGTCCGTTTTCTTTAATCCGCAAAATTCTATGCGACGTCCCGAGGAGGGGTGTGTTTGGGTAAGTTTGGTTTTAGAGTAGCATTGCTGCGGGGTTTACTTTTTTTCTAAGGCGACAGTATGGTGAGCATTGTCACATTTCTTTTGAATTTGGCATAAATGCACGGCCTCCGGCAAATTGAAATATTTTTTATCGGACAATAATGATATTAATACATAAATAAAACTCAAATATCATCATCTGCCGGAAGTTCCATTTGGCTGTGTTCTTCGGTACCGGGAAGTACTTGTACATCGCGCAACTGACGTTGTATGGCTCTTGTGCGGGTGCCTTTTAATTGGTCAATAGTTTCTCCCGCGCTTGAAATTTGCTTTTGCGCTTTATCAAGTAATCCTCCAAATTTTTCAAATTCTGTTTTTACTGCACCAAGAATTTTCCAGACTTCGCTGCTGCGTTTTTGAATGGCCAGGGTCCTAAATCCCATTTGCAGGCTGTTTAGTATCGCTGCTAAAGTTGTAGGTCCTGTTATGGATATTTTATATTCACGCTGTAATTGCTCCAGCAGATTGGATCTGCGAATAACTTCAGCATAAATGCTTTCAAACGGAAGAAAAATAATCGCAAAATCGGTGGTATTTGGAGGATCAATATATTTATCGTGAACGTCTTTAGCCATTTTTTTTATGGTGTTTTCAAGCTCTTTGTTGGCGGCTTCTATTGCAGATTGTTCGCCTAATTCGTAAGCGTCAATAACTTTTTCATACTTATCGTAAGGGAATTTCGCGTCAATAGGTAAATAAACCACAGAATTCGTGTCGTCTTTTCCGGGTAATTTAATTGCAAATTCTACTATGTCGTTTGAGCCCGATTTTGTTTTGACATTTGCAGCATATTGATCCGGGGCCAATATTTGCTCAAGAAGCATTTCAAGTTGTATTTCGCCAACACCACCTCTCTCTTTTACATTGCCTAATATCTTTTTTAGTCCCCCAACATCCTGGGCTAAAGCCTGCATTTCGCCAAGACCTTTTTGTACTTCTATAAGCTGTTTGCCAACCGTTTCGAAACTTTGCCCTAAACGCTCACTAAGTGTTTTTTCAAGCTTTTCTTCAACTGTTATTCTTATAGATTCGAGTTTTTTTTCTGTATTAACAACTAATTCATTTTGGCGAGCTTCTAATTGCGAAAATTTCTCCCTTTGCAATTCGTTAAATGAAAGCACGTTCTTATCAAACGAATCCTGAAAACCTTTAATAGATTTTTCGATAGCTTCGCGTTGTATT
Organism: uncultured Bacteroidaceae bacterium; assembly: GCA_964550265.1. Classification (GTDB taxonomy): domain Bacteria; phylum Bacteroidota; class Bacteroidia; order Bacteroidales; family DTU049; genus GWF2-43-63. Next base: position 5,887 of record CAZJYL010000037.1, on the reverse strand, counting down.
TCAGCATTTTTAGCAGATTGGTCAGCAAGTAAAAGTAGTTTTTGTTCAACAGTATTTGTGAGCTTTTCAAGGGCTTTTCGATTTTCATCCGTTATGTTTTTCAATATTTCTGACATTTCGAATTTAAAATCCTTTAATGAATTACTTAATTCATCTCTGTTTTCTTTTGCCAGCTTGTTGCTTTCTTCTCTGTTGCGCTGAAAATCGTCTTTCAAACCATTTTCAACTCGCTGAATAGATGCTGAAAACAGATTAAGATTATTAATAATATCAGAATCGTGCTGCTTTGTTCTAAATAAAAGTAGCAAAACAATATTTAATATTGTTAGGCCGATTAAAATATAAAGTAGAATTTCCATAAAATTGTTTATTGTCTTTAAATTCTTTTACCGATTTGTAAATTTACGAATTAATTTCCCTAATACGGTTTTGGCTGATATAAAAAATCCCCAAAGAAGAATCAGTGGGGATTTTAAGTTTAGAAATAATATTTTAGAAAATAACAGGCTTTACTATTTGCTCATTTCCTGTTTCAATTCGTACAAAATAACAACCTTTTGATTTCACTTGTGAAGACAACAATTGATATTTGTATGAGCCGGCCGACAGTGTAGCTGATTCAAGTACTACTATTTCACGACCTGTAATATCAAGAACTGATAATTTTACATCAGATTTATTTAATAATTCGAAAACAATATTGGTTTCGTTTTCAGCAGGATTTGGATATATGTTGAAACTATTTGGCAATAAAATTTCATCTATGCTGTACCAACTGTTAGGATGAATGTTAATGTCGTCGATATAAATATTATTTCCGCCTTTTGAAAAGAATTCAAACTTTATGCGTAAATTTTTATATGAAGCCAACATAGGTTTTGTTATAACGATATCGTAAGTGCCCCAATCGGACTCAGATGACGGAACAAATTCAGATGAAGTTGGGGCTGCCGAAGCCAATGATGGTCCTGTTAAAGAAAGTTTGTTAGACCATGTTGCACCGCAATCATTTGATAAATATACGGTAAGTTTGTCGTAAACCGTATCAGCAGGAGAGAATAACGATGCAGCTACAAGTTTTGGGGCGTAAGCACAACGGAATCTGATTTTAGAATGTTCGTTAAGTCCTGATATATCATAAGCGGGAGTAATAAAGGCATCGTAACTGCCGGCAATATTACCTGAGAAGTTTTTAAGATATATTGCTTTTGAACCTGTGCAGGCAGTATTTGTTTGTGCCCATACCGAACCAGAATCATTTAAAATAATTAAATCGGTGTTGAAATTGATAGTTTCAAATGATTCAACTATAGGACCAACCTCAACATCATCAGGATCAAATACCGTAATGTACGAGTTACGGGTAATAGAATCACTTCCTGTTGCATTATATACTTTAAGAGTTACCGGATAAGTGCCTGGAGCAGCATAAACAACAGCTTGTGTTTGGTTTGACGAAGTGGAGGGAGTGCCTCCGATAAAAGACCACTCGCGAGTTGCTACAGCGCCATTAAAAGATACATCATTGAATGTAATAGGGCTTCCGGCACAAACTGTTCTTGAATTAGAATAGAAATCTGCTTTTGGCTCACAAAGAATTACATTTGTATCAAGTACTCCCGTTGCTGCCAGATTTTCTGCCGACCAAAGATTTCTTCGGTCATTCATAAGTGTTGCATTAATTCTGTCAAGCTGTCCAAGCGAAAACATATTAGTGCAATAACCCCATTGATAATCCATATAATTTTCAATCATGTCTGGTTCATCCGGAACATCATTATTGCAAGAGTTAATACTCCCGGGTGTAAAACAACTTAAAGATGTATTTTGTGTGGCTTGTGCAACAGGAGGTGTGTCATCTACTTCGTCACCGGCAGCAAAAAGAGGCGGTAAACCGCATCCATTAATGCCAAGTGCTGCAAGCATCGACTGAAAAGGATGATATAAATTGAAATAATGTCCGGTTTCATGGGTAAAAGTTCTATTTACTAGATTTATACCCATTCCGGCCATGTTAGCAGCAGTACCAATTGTTCCAATACAATCCTGACGTATTAAAACACCATCTTTTAAAGTGTCGCCGCCCGTTAATGATTGAGATAAAGAATTACTAGGTGGAAATGGCGACATACCTCCGATAAATGCACCATCAGGCAAGCTCATGCCTTCAGGATAAATAAAATTAACGGCAAAAATATTCATGTATTTACTTGGAGTCCAGCAATATTTTGCCATTGTGTTGAAATAAGCATAATTTGTTTGCGGGTCGTAATGATGAATTATTCCCGATGTGCAATTGCCATACGGATCTATTCTGGCTAAACGAAACTCAATTTCGCAATTGGCTGCACGCGATTTAAACAAAGGGAAAATATTTGCCGTGTCAGCGTTTTGCAAATTATAATCAATGTTTAATTTCTCAATGGCATCATACACCTGCTCGTCGGAAATATTTTCTGCACCGTAAGCATGTATAATGTGAAATACGACAGGAATTATACGCTTGCCGTTAATAAGTGTATCTGCCTTAGCTGAATTAATCAATGTTTTGAAATTAGCTTCATAAGCCACGTAACGATCGTACAACCCTTTATCTTCGTACGCAGCTTTTTTAATCAAAAAATCATCAGCTTGGAATAAGACCCCATTTTGAGCATTGATGCAATGAACTGCTATCATACCCCAAATAAACAATAATAATTTTTTCATTTTGCTTTTTTTGACAAATATAATAATTTTATCAAAAAATAAGTTTTAATGCAGATGCTATTAATACTGCAAAAAGAATTGTTTTAATAAATCCTATTCCTTTGCGTAAAGCTACTCTTGCGCCCAGCCATGCCCCAAGAATGCCTCCCGTTGCTACAACAAGGCCGGGAATCCATTCTACTTGATTATAACAGATAAAAACGACTAAAGAAAATGGAGTAAAAACCAAGGTTAGCGCAAGTTTAATGGAATTTGCATTTATTAAATCATATCCGAGTGAAATAACCATTGCAAAAAGCATAAAAATGCCTACTCCGGCCTGAATAAAACCGCCATAAAATCCAATTAACAAGAATATTATGCAATGATACCAGCGAATACGTTTATTAATTGAATGCGAAGGCGGGCGGTTGAATGCTTTGGGTTTCCATATGGTAAGTATTGCAAAAACCAGCATTATGTAGCCGATTATTTTTTCTACCAAATCATCCGGTATTTCTATAACATACAAAGTGCCAATTATGGCTCCCGGTATAGTAAATGCTGAGAGAATCAAGGCGTTTTTTATATCAAAAAAGCCCTTTTTGTTAAAAGATAAAACACCTGACAGAGAGCTAAAAAGTATTGAAAGCCTATTGGTACCATTGGCGATGTTTGCGGGTAATCCCATCCATATTAAAACAGGAAGCGAAAGAAACGAACCACTCCCGGCTATTGTGTTTATAAAGCCAACAAACATTCCGGTTGCAAATAATATAGGAAAATACCACCACAGCATAGGTATCAGACTGCCGGCAAAGATACATTATTTGTGTGTCTGAGAAGTGCGTTGTTAAATAAATATTTATGAAGAATCCTATCTATTCTGACAGCGAAATGCATATCATTAGATTTTCTAGTTTTTTCTTTAATGCAAAGGCATTGCCGGAGTAATTATTTACGATTATGCAAAAAGCCATAAGTTCGTTTTTTTGATTGGGAACATAGCCTGCATACGAACGAACAGTTTTCATATATCCGCTTTTGGCTCTAAGCTTGCCTTTTACATTAGAGCCGCTAAACATTGTGGCTAAAGTCCCAGTTTCACCTGCAACAGGTAACGAAGAATAAAATGTGTCAAACCAGATTTTATGTCTGATATTATTTAAAAACATTCCGAAAGCTCTGGGAGAAACATTGTCTTTTTTTGAAAGCCCGCTTCCATCATGCAACTGCATGGATAAACTATCAATAAAATTTTCGCGAATTAAATCATTTACTGCTCGTAGCCCGCAAAAATATGAGCCTGTCCCATATTTCTTTAGCCCGGCCATTTTCAGACAAGTTTCGGCTGTAAGGTTATGGCTCTTTGTGTTTGTGAATTTTATTATTTCACTTAAAGGTGGTGATGAGTAAGTCAAAATTAAAGTTCCATTATCGTTTTTATTTGAATAAAATCCCATACAATGACCTGTTATCATAAAATTTCTTTCTTCAAGAAAATATTTTATTGCCAAAGTAAAACCTAGTGCCGGGTCGGGTGAAGAACCATAGACTTCAAAATTATTTTTACCCGGTGGCAGTGTTCCAGTTATGGATTGATTAAACTCGAATGGCCCGCCCCATATTATACTATTGTCGCCTGTTCCGTTGCGACCTGAAGTTGTTTTGTTTTCTAAATATAAATTTTCAAATTTGGGGAAAACGGATTTCAAAGTGGTTTTTGCGCCCAATGCTGACGGAGTGTTAAATGTGTAAGTGATTGCATTTCCATCCCATATTAAACCTGAAGTACCCGCACCATAATAATTTCCTCTGTCGTCAGAAGGATAGGTGTCAGGAATTAAAAGAGAGTCAAAAATACCGGCATAGCCGCAAATATTGCCGTTAATTCCGTTGATTCCCATATTTTTAAGTGCTGTATAAAGAGAGTCGATGAATTTTTCTTTTTTGAAATACGGCAAACCTATGGTGGGATCAGCACCACCAATAATGTTCAAATTTCCTTGCAAAATACCGTTGTCATCAATAAATCCGTCAATATAAACTTTTGTTTCAAAGCGAAAACTGTCTCCAAGAATATCCAATGCCGTTGCTGTTGAGGTTAGTTTTACAATTGATGCGGGAATTAATAAATTATCAGCATTAAATTCCTCTACAATTGAATTTTTTGAACAATTTATAACAATTAAACCCCAGTTGCTTTGTTTCAGATACGGGTCATTTTTTAGTTCAGTTACTGATTGCTGTAATGACGTATTTTGAGCTTTCAGGGATAAAAAGCTTATGCAAAACAAAAACATCAAAATCGATAAAAACTTCATTGATTATGTATTTTATCCAGAATGATATTCATTATTTGATTTAACTGAGAATCTTTCTCAGTGTAAATATCTGCAGGATTTTCAGGCAATTCTATGTCGGGCATTATTGGAGTTAGTACAGGGGGAAGCGTATCCTGATTAAAACGCAAAATACTGATGACACCTTTGATTCCGCTATTTGGAAGTTCGTATGCCGTTGGTTGTCCGAATGTTCCTGAAACAGCACAGCCCGCGGGTAGTCCTGCAAAAACAGTATTAGGCCTATGGCGTAAGGTATTGCAAACCAGTCCGGTTGTTGATGCACTTAAACCATTAAACATAACAATCAAATAACCTAGATAAACTTTTCGGGAATTTATGGGCTTAATTTTTTTCTCCCATACAGTATCAACAACTCCTTCTTGTTTTTTCCAGATTGTACGTAAAGATTTATTTCCCAAATAATATTGTGTTAATCTAATTATCTCCGGCTTAAGAGGCGATTGCTTCAAAATTTCTTGTTGAATTATGTTACTTGATTTAGATACTACATTATTTATGTAAGTATATTTTTCGGGCATCAGGTACTGAGTTAGCAGTTTACCCTCATTGGCATAACCTCCCGTGTTGTTTCTGAGGTCAAGAATTAAAGCTTTTGGTTTTCTTATTTTTATATGTCTGAATACATTGTTCAAAAAGTATTTGTATTCGCCCGGAAAACCGCTGATAAAAGAAGCGATTTTTATGTAGGCAATGTTATAGTCGTTTGAGAATCCAAACTCAAAAGGCTCATCATCGTTTAATTTATTTTTCTCAAAAAAGCTTCGATATGGCTCCTTTTTGGCAATAACACCGGGTATTTCGTGTGTAATTGTATCGGAATTATGTTCCACTAC
>CAZJYL010000036.1:0-13221 GCA_964550265.1 uncultured Bacteroidaceae bacterium | reverse complement strand
GTATATGATTTAACAAATAATAAAAGAATACTTACACAAAGATCAGGACCCGCTGTTAGTTTTCTTGTTCCTAATAGCGGAAATACAAAACAATTGTTTCTGGTATCGGAAAGCAATGTTTTTAATGTTCAATCTATGCAGGCAGTAAATAGTGGTGCAAATTCGGGCTATTTTATAAATTATGCCGATGCTTCTTTTTTCGGTGTTGATTATCTGATTGTTACACATAAATCATTACTTGCAAAAGCCAATGAATACGCGTCGTATAGAGCATTGACAGGCTATACTCCGGTTGTTGCCGATGTAGATTTGTTATATGATGAATTTGCATACGGCATAAATAAGCATCCATTGGCAATTACTAATTTCGCCAGGTTTGCAAGCACATTTTTTGCCGATACAATTCATGGACTATTTTTAATAGGCAAAGGCTATAGGGCCGGAGACACACCGTATAATTACAGAAAAAGTACTCTTTATAATGGTTTGACTTTAGTCCCATCATTTGGCAATCCGCCTTCTGATAATCTGTTCACCTCTGCACTTGCCGACAACAATTTTGCCCAAACCATACCCACAGGCAGATTGGCAGCCCGAAGTCCGCAAGCTGTTGGATGGTACCTGCAAAAAGTAAAAGATTTTGAAATTGAGCAAAATAAACCTTTTAATCCTGCTGATCCTTACGCAAATCAATGGATGAAGCGGGTTTTGCATTTTGCAGGCGGATCTGATTACGGGCAAATGATGGCATTGCTTTATTTCTTGAATAAATATAGAGATACTTTGGAAGCACCTTATTTTGGTGCTGACGTAAAAACTTTTTCCAAATCATCTACTGCCCCTATTCAGCAAAATCAGAGCGACAGCTTGCGAAATCTTATTAATGACGGGGTTGCAATTTTAAATTTTTTCGGCCATGCTGCAGGAATTGGTTTTGATATTAGTATTGATAATCCACAAGACTATAGTAATTACAAGCGTTATCCGTTTCTTATAGCCAACTCCTGTTTTGCAGGAGATTTGTACCAGCCTACAAACAGCTCGTCGGAGGAGTTTGTTCTTATCGAAAACAAGGGCACTATTGGCTATTTGGGTTCAATAACCAAATCTTTAATAACATCGTTAGATAGTTATAGTACAGAACTTATCAGAAGAATTTCACGAATAAACTATAATAAGCCAATAGGTTTCATAGTTATGGAAACGGTAAAGACCTTGCAAAGTCTTCCGGGTTCTCTTTATAATCGAGATGTTTGTTTGGAAATGACTTTGCATTGCGACCCTGTTTTACGTATTGGTGGAAAGTCTTTACCCGATTTAATGTTAACTACGGGTTGTATTTATTTTAATCCATCCAATGTTACAAATCAGCTAGACTCTTTTACCGTAAATATAATCGTGAATAATGTGGGCATGGCCATTACCGATTCTGTTGTGTTAGAGCTTACAAGGACTTTCCCTGATAATACCACAGAAGCATATTCAAAAATGATCAGATGCCCTTTGTATTCTGACACAATACCATTTAGAGTTCCTTTAAATCCTTTGAATAGTGTTGGGCTTAATTCGTTTTTTGCCTTTGTTGACGCATTTGATGCAGTTTATGAATCTGATGAAACAAATAATTCAACCACTGCAACTTTATTAATTGTATCAAACGATGTTAATCCGGTATATCCTTATGAATATGCGGTTTTACCTGATACATTTATTACACTGGTGGCAAGTACCGGATATGCCATGGCGCCACCCGCAACTTATTTGTTTCAAATCGATACTACCGACTCGTTTAATAGCCCATTTATGGTGGAAAGCAATCCTATAACCCAAGCCGGGGGAATAATTGAATGGGAACTTCCGTTTAGTATGCTTTCCATGCCCGACTCCACGGTATATTACTGGCGCGTCAGATCAACGTCAAACAATAATTGGAGAGAAAGCTCTTTTCAATTCATTCCAAACAAACGAGGATGGGGGCAAGCACATTTTTTTCAGTTTAAGAAAGATAATTATAATTATGTTTCGTACAACAAGCCTTTACGGATTTTTGAATTTATAAATACCATTGTGAATATTCAGGCACAAACCGGATATTATCCATATATACTCTGGTCGGAAGAATGGTATAAGATTAACAATATTCTTAAAGGCCAATGGTCATGTACCAATTATAATGGAGATGGAATGAAGTTTGCCATATTCGACACGCTTAGTATTTCACCATTAGCCAATACTGACCCCGATTTAGACGGACTTGGCCCGTTCGATGCCCTTAACTGTCGTTCTTATGTATATTATGACTTTGATTTTTACACTAATGGAGAGCCATGGTTTAGCAGAATGTATAATATGATAGACAGTATTCCTGACGGATATTATGTGCTGGCCTTTAGTCACAGAAACCATAATGCACAAAACTGGCCTGATTCATTATATGAAGCTTTTGAGAAAATAGGGTCTAACATAATTCGCACACTGCCTAATAATTTACCATATATAATTTTTGGAAGAAAAGGCTATTATAATATGGCCGATGAAAGAGTTGGAGCAAATATTAACAGTATTATTTCCGGCTCATGGGATATTAATACTAGCTGGAAAGAAGGCTATATTGAGTCAACTACTATTGGACCTGCTTCGGAGTGGGGTAGTTTGCACTGGCGTGTCAGCAGCTTTGAACCCGGTATTTGGACAGATACGGTAAGACTATCTGTTATAGGAATTAAGCAGGATGGAACTGAAAACATTGTTATTTCAAATTTGCCTCCTGTTCAGGATTCATTGGATATATATAACCTGAATGCAAGGATAGATGCCAATATTTACCCGTATTTGCGTCTGCATTTAGATATGAGCGATGACAGTATGCGCACTCCGGCTCAGTTGGACAGGTGGCAGGTTTTATACGAGCCTATGCCTGAAACAGCAATTGATCCAAATACTTATTTCACATTTTATAAAGATACCTTGCAGGAAGGCGAGATGGTTAAACTTGCTATAGCAACCCGCAATATCGGACCGGTTGATTTTCCCGACAGTTTAGCTGTTGCTTACTGGATAATTGATAATGAACGCAATATACATAATATCAAATGGAAAAAACTTCGCCTTCATCCTGTTGACGATGTTTTAATTGATTCAATTTCGTTTTCTTCAGCGGGGTTTGTTGGCAACAATAGTCTTTGGGTTGAGTTTAACCCCGTTGACCCCCAGACAGGTTATTATGACCAGCTTGAACAACATCATTTCAACAATATAGCTGAAATTAAATTTGTGGTTTCAAAAGACTTAATTAACCCTATGCTTGATGTTACTTTTGATGGTGTTCATATACTTGATGGCGATATAGTTAGTGCTAAGCCTTTAATTGAAATAATGCTGAAGGACGAAAATAAATTTTTAATGCTTAATGACACATCTGCATTTAGGATTTATTTACTTAAGCCTGGTTCACAAACTATGGAGCGAGTTTATTTTAAACAAAACGGGCAAGACATAATGTATTTTTATCCCCCGTCTAACAATGTTAACAATACTGCCAGGGTTGAGTTCCCTGCGGGAGTTTTTTCTGACGGGAAATACAAGTTGATAGTGCAGGCCAGAGATAAGAGTGGTAACGAAAGTGGCGATATAGATTACACAATAAACTTTGAAGTAATAAATAAACCGGCAATTACTGATGTTTTAAACTGGCCCAATCCATTCAGTACCAAAACACATTTTGTTTTTACATTAACAGGCGCATCAGTTCCGGATTATTTTAAAATTCAGATTATGACAATAACGGGTAAAGTGGTAAGGGAAATAGACAAAGCCGAATTGGGTAATATTCATATTGGCCGTAATGTTACCGAATATGCATGGGATGGACGGGATGAATTTGGCGACCAGCTTGCAAACGGTGTTTATTTATATCGTGTAATAGTTAAGCTTGACGGGCAGCAAATGGAGAAAATAGAAACTAAAGCGGGACAATATTTCACCAAGGAATTCGGAAAGATGATGTTAATGAGATAGACAAGATATTTGTTTTATAGATTGAAAAGAAAAATTATACATTATATTATATATGCTATGTAATTAACCTTAAATTATTTGTACATAAAAAATTTTTTTTATAAAGTGTTGGTTAATTGAAATAAACTATCTACCTTTGCAGTCCCAAAAAAATTGGGGTTAATAAACTGTAAATAAATCATTATTGTATGCCGACAATACAACAATTGGTTCGTAAAGGCCGCAAGGATCTTGAGTATAAGAGCAAGAGTCCAGCATTAGCATCTTGTCCACAGAGGCGTGGAGTATGCACACGTGTATATACCACAACACCGAAGAAGCCGAATTCGGCAATGCGTAAAGTGGCAAGGGTTCGTTTAACCAACCAGTTCGAAGTAACAGCTTATATTCCTGGCGAAGGACACAATTTGCAGGAACACAGCATTGTTCTTGTACGTGGAGGAAGGGTAAAAGATTTACCCGGTGTTCGTTATCACATTGTTCGTGGTGCGTTAGACACAGCTGGTGTAGAAGGTCGTTTGCAACGACGTTCGAAGTATGGTGCTAAAAGGCCAAAGAAAAAAGCATAATTGAATAATATCGCTTCGATATGAGAAAATCAAAACCAAAAAAGAGAATTATTCTTCCTGATCCAAAATATGGCGATCAGCTGGTAACAAAATTCGTAAACAATCTGATGTTTAACGGCAAAAAAAATGTATCATACAAAATATTTTATGATGCAATAGATCAGGTTGCTGAAAAATCGAAAGAAAATGGGTTGGAAGTCTTTAAAAAAGCTCTTGAAAATGTTACACCTTCAGTTGAGGTACGTAGCCGCAGAATAGGTGGAGCAACATTTCAGATTCCTTCGGAAATTCGCCCTGAACGTAAAAGCAGTATAGGTATGAAAAACTTAATTGCTTTTGCACGTAAGCGTCATGAAAAATCCATGGCTTCTAAATTAGCTGCAGAAATTATTGCTGCTTACAAGGAAGAAGGATCTGCATTTAAACGTAAAGAAGATATTCACAGAATGGCTGACGCCAATAAAGCATTCTCACATTTTAGATTTTAGTCTTTTTCATGGAAGACCTGAATAAAATACGAAATATTGGCATTATGGCTCATATCGACGCGGGTAAAACTACGACGACTGAGCGTATTTTGTATTATTCAGGTGTTAATTATGAAATTGGTGAAGTTGATGATGGGGCTGCAACAATGGATTGGATGGTCCAGGAACAAGAGCGTGGTATTACAATTACATCAGCTGCTACTACGGTTTATTGGGTTACTAATAATGAAAAATATCAGGTCAATATAATTGATACCCCCGGCCACGTTGATTTTACTGTTGAGGTAGAGCGTTCTCTTCGTGTATTGGATGGAGCAATTGCTGTTTTTTGTGCTGTTGGAGCTGTCCAGCCTCAAAGTGAAACAGTTTGGAAGCAGGCTAATCGCTATAGTGTTCCAAGAATTTGCTACGTGAATAAGATGGATCGTCAGGGAGCTGATTTCCTTCGAGTAGTATCTCAAATACGTGAAAAACTTCATGCCAATCCTATTATCGTTCAATTACCTATCGGGGTAGAGGATTCTTTTACCGGCGTAGTTGATTTAATTGAAAACAAAGCTTTTACGTGGGATGATGCAGATTTAGGAAAAGAATTTTCTGAGATTGCAATTCCATCAGACATGCTTGATTTGGTTGAGGAATACAGGCTAAAGCTAATTGAAGGGGCTGCCGAAGAAGATCCGGAATTATTGGAAAAATACATAGAAAATCCTCTTTCTATTTCTCCTGAAGACATTAGAAAGCAATTGCGCAAGGCCACTTTAGAAAGCAGAGCTTTCCCTGTTTTTTGTGGTTCTTCATTTAAAAACAAAGGAGTTCAGCTTCTGCTTGATGGTGTTGTTCATTATCTCCCATCTCCTTGCGAAATGGAGGAAATAGAAGGTGTTAATCCAAAGGCCGAAGCTAAGGAATCAAGGGATAATTCTACCAGTGCTCCGTTTTGTGCTTTGGTTTTCAAAATAGCAAACGATCCTTATGTTGGTCGTTTAGCATTTATACGGGTTTATTCCGGTTCACTCGTCTCTGGTTCTATGGCGTATAATAGCAATACTGAACAAAAAGAACGTGTTTCAAGACTTATCAGAATGCATTCTAATAAGCAGAACCCAATTGACTCTATAGAAGCGGGTGATATATGTGCGGTAGTTGGTTTTAGAAATATTAGAACGGGAGATACTTTATGTGATGAAAAACATCCTATAGTATTAGAATCCATTGAGTTTCCCGAGCCTGTTGTTAGTATTGCCATTGAACCAAAAACACAAGGTGATTTAGATAAATTGAATACGTCTCTTCAGAAAATTGTTGAAGAAGACCCAACTTTCACTATACGTCAGGATGATGAAACGGGGCAAACTATTATTAGCGGAATGGGTGAGTTGCATCTTGATATTATAGTTGACAGATTAAAACGCGAATCAAAAGTTGAATGTTCTCTGGGTAAGCCTCAGGTTTCATATCGCGAAGCTATAGGAGGTACAATAACTCACCGCGAAACTTATCATAAGCAAGTTAGCGGACGCGGTCGTTTTGCAGAAATTGAAATTGTTGTTTCGCCGGCAAACATAAACGAAAAGGGTTTGCAATTTGTTAATAGCACAAGAGCAAGCGTGTTATCAAAAGAATTTGTAGCTGCTGTTGAAAAAGGAATAAAAGCGGCTATGACAACCGGAGTTATGGCAGGTTATCCTGTGTATTGTGCCAAAGTTGAACTTGTTGATGCTGTTATGACTTCCGAAAGCGATGCCTTGTCGTTTGAAATTTGCGGAACAATAGCATTCAAAGAGGCTACGAGAAAAATAAAATGTAATTTACTTGAGCCTATCATGAAGCTTGAGGTTGATACCCCTGAAGAATATGTCGGAGACATTACTGGTGATATCAATCGTCGCAGGGGAGAGATTGTGGGCATAGAATCATTGGTGCATTCAACATCTATTAAAGCCATTATTCCGCTTGGCGAGACTTTTGGATATATTACAACTTTGCGCAGTCTGTCTTCGGGCCGTGCAAATATGAGTATGGAATTTTCACATTATAATATAACACCAAACGAGTTGGCACAGGATATCATTTTTAAAATGAAAGGTATTCGTGTCGCTTTATAAATATTGAAGTCAAACTGAAAAAAATATACACTGTGAGCCAAAAAATCAGAATTAAGCTTAAATCGTACGATCACTATCTTGTTGACAAATCAGCTGAGAAGATTGTTAAGATAGTAAAGGCAACAAATGCTGTTGTTAATGGTCCTATCCCACTTCCAACAGATAAAAAATTCTTCACGGTAAACCGCTCAACTTTTGTTAACAAAAAGTCGCGCGAACAATTTCAACTTTTCACTTATAAAAGATTGATAGATATATATTACAATCAACAATCAAAAACCATTGAAGAGTTGATGAAATTAGAATTACCACGTGGAGTTGAAATTGAGATAAAAGTGTAACTATAAAAAAAATAAAACAAATAACATGTCAGGTTTAATCGGAAAAAAAATTGGAATGACCAGCTTTCACGAGGCCTCTGGGAAAATAGTCCCATGCACAGTTATTGAAGCGGGTCCTTGTGTCGTGACTCAGATCAAGGCCAAGCAAACTGACGGTTACGATGCCATACAGCTTGCTTTTGATGAAAGGAAAGAAAAAAACACATCTAATGCCATGAAAGGCCATTTTAAAAAGGCCGGAACAACCCCAAAAAAAGTGGTAATGGAATTTACTCGTTTTGAGGAAGGTAATCGCAAAAGTCTTGGAGAGGTTCTTAAGGCAGATGTATTTGTTGAAGGTGAATACATAGATGTTGTAGGTTTTTCAAAAGGTAAGGGCTTTCAGGGTGTTGTTAAGCGCCATGGATTTAGTGGAGTAAACGATCAAACACACGGACAGCACAATCGTGGACGCGCACCGGGATCTATTGGAGCTTCTTCGTATCCTAGCCGTGTATTTAAAGGTATGCGCATGGCTGGTCAACATGGGAATAATAGGGTTAAAATGATAAACCTTCAGGTAATGAAAATTTATCCGGAAAAAAATCTTATTCTAGTTAAAGGTTCAGTTCCGGGTGCTAATGGCTCATATGTAATTTTGGAAAGATGGAAGTAAAAATATATAATACCAATGGAAAAGAGAGCAACAAAACTGTTGTTCTAAAAGATGAGATCTTTGCGATTCAGCCAAACGATCATGCCATCTACCTTGATGTTAAAAGAATTCAGGCAGATAAGCGACAAGGTACAGCAGATAGTACCGAGCGTAGTGCACTCAGCGGTAGTACACGTAAACTTTTCCGTCAAAAAGGAACAGGTGGTGCCCGCCGCGGTGACATTAAATCACCACTTCTTCATGGCGGTGCTCGCGTGTTTGGACCTCACCCAAGAGATTATAGCTTTAAAGTTAACAAAAAAGTTCAGCAACTTGCCCGTAAAAGTGCTTTAAGTTATAAAGTTCAAGATGGAGCTATACGTGTAATTGAAAACTTTGATTTTGACAAGCCAAAAACCAGTCAAATGCTTGAAATTCTGAAAAATTTCGATAATTCAGAAAAAAAATCTTTGATAGTGTTGGACGAATCAAAGAAAAACGTATATTTGTCGTCCCGAAATTTGAAAAGGGTTAAGGTTGTAAACGCTTCTAAATTAAATACTTACGATATTTTAAATGCTAATTTGGTTTTAATTTCGGAAGATAGTTTACCTCAAATTGATACGATTTTCATTGGAGAGGGAAAATAATTGCTGATAAAAGACGCTAAAATTGAAAAAAATGGACATATTAATAAAACCATTAGTATCAGAGAAAATGACAGCTAAAAGTGAAACTTTGAATCAGTTTGGTTTTATCGTTGCAAAACGAGCCAGCAAAATTCAGATAAAAGAAGCTGTTGAATCTTTGTATGGTGTTAATGTTGTTGATGTTAACACTATGGTATATGCGGGGAAACGTAAATTTCGCGGAACTAAAAGAGGCTTTATTGAAGGTCGTACAAATGCGTTCAAAAAAGCAATTGTAACATTAAAAGAAGGAGATAAAATTGATTTTTTCAGTAATATATAAACTAAAAGTACAGCATGGGACTAAAGAAATTTAAACCGACAACTCCCGGTCAACGTTATAAATTAGGGAGTTCGTTCGAAGAAATAACGGCTACGGCTCCGGAAAAAAGCCTTGTAGTTCCCAAAAAACGAACAGGAGGTAGAAACAACTCCGGTAAACAAACGATGCGCTATATTGGGGGAGGCCATAAGCAAATGTATCGTTTGATAGATTTTAAAAGGGAAAAAGAAGGTATCCCGGCAACCGTTAAAACAATTGAATACGATCCTAATAGAAGTGCTCGTATAGCATTGGTTTTTTATAAGGACGGAGAAAAAAGATATATTATTGCTCCACAAGGTTTAAAAGTTGGACAGGAAATAATTTCAGGTAAAGGTGTAGCTCCTGAAGTTGGTAACACCATGTTTTTAAGCGAAATACCTTTTGGAACAGTAATTCATAATATAGAACTTAATCCGGGCCAGGGTGGTAAGTTGGCTCGTAGTGCCGGCTCTTATGCCCAACTTCTTTCGCGCGATGGTAAATATGCCGTTATTAAAATGCCTAGCGGAGAGACTCGTTTAATCTTACAATCTTGTCGTGCTACAGTTGGATCTGTTTCTAACGCCGAGCACAATTTGGAAGTCAGTGGAAAAGCCGGCCGTAGCCGTTGGCTTGGACGTCGTCCTCGCACACGTGGGGTTGCAATGAACCCGGTTGATCACCCAATGGGTGGAGGTGAAGGTCGTCAGTCCGGAGGTCATCCTCGTTCTCGTAAAGGTATTCCTGCAAAAGGATACAAAACCCGCAGAAAAAAGGCTTCTGACAATTTAATTATCGAACGTCGTAAAAAATAATAGGATATTGCTATGAGTCGCTCATTGAAAAAAGGTCCTTATGTGCACCATAAACTTGAAAAAAGAGTTATAGAAGCACAAAAATCCAATAAAAAGGTTACCATCAATACTTGGTCACGTGCTTCGGTCATTACTCCGGATTTTGTAGGTGCTACTATTGGAGTTCATAATGGAAATAAATTTATTCCCGTGTATGTTACCGAAAATATGGTTGGTCATAAGCTTGGAGAATTTTCACCAACCCGCATTTTCCGTGGTCATGCCGGTCAAAACAAGAAGAAATAAATATTAAAAGGTAATTGTCATGGGAGCTAGAAAACGTATAAGTGCCGAAATGCGGAAGGAAGAAAAAACTAAGCAATACTCAGCTAAGTTGACAGGATGCCCTATTACTCCGCGCAAAATGCGTCCGGTAGCTAATCTGGTTAGAGGCAAAAACGCTGAGTTGGCTTTAGCAATATTAAAAACAACTCCAAATTCCTCATCAGCATATTTATATAAATTGTTGACTTCTGCCATTAATAACTGGCAGCAGAAAACCGAAAATAAAGTAAGAATGGAAGAAGCGGGATTGTATGTAAAGAATATCAATGTTGATGGTGGAAGGATGCTAAAACGTATTCAGCCTGCACCTCAGGGTAGGGCTCATCGTATTAAGAAACGCTCAAACCATGTTACTATTGTACTTGGTAGCAGAATAGAAGAAGTAACCAATATAGAAACACAAGAATAAAAAGCAGAATGGGACAAAAAACTAATCCTATAGGCAACAGACTTGGAATTACCCGTGGTTGGGATTCCATTTGGTATGGTGGAAAAACTTTCGGAGAAAAACTAGTCGAAGACGATAAAGTCCGTAAATATTTAAATGTACGTTTGAGCAAAGCGAATGTTTCAAAAATATTTATTGAACGTAGTGTAAAACTTGTAACGGTTACTATCCATACTGCTAAACCTGGTTTCATAATCGGTCAGAAAGGTAAAGACGTTGACGAACTGCGTGAAGAGCTGAAAAAAATTACTCAGAAAGAAGTACAGATTAATATTTCTGAAATAAAACGTCCTGAGATGGAAGCCGTATTGGTGGCCAATAATATTGCCAGACAAATAGAAGGCCGTATGTCTCATCGTAAAGCGATAAAAACAGCTTTAGCTTCTACAATACGCTTGGGCGCCGAAGGTATGAAAGTAACTATTTCAGGAAGAATTGGTGGTGCTGAAATGAGTAGAGTTGAGCATTATAAAGAGGGCCGCACCCCATTACATACTTTGCGTGCAGACATTGACTATGCCAGAGCAGAAGCGCATACTACATACGGCAGACTTGGCATTAAAGTTTGGATATGTAAAGGTGAAATTTTTGGAAAGCCTGATTTTTATGGTATTGAAGCATCAAAAACTGATAAAAAACAGCGCAGAGGTGATAGACCGGACCGTGGCGGTCAGCGTCAGGGCGGAGCCGGGAGGTCAAAAGGTAAAAAAAATAACTCTAATTAATAATTCGTAAGAGTCATGTTACAGCCAAAGAAAACAAAATACAGAAGGGTTCAAAAAGGCAAGATGAAAGGCAATTCCCAAAGAGGTCATCAGCTTGCTTTTGGTTCGTTTGGATTAAAAACACTTGAAGAAGCTTGGATTACCGGACGTCAGATAGAAGCTGCCCGTCAGGCTCTTACTCGTCACATGAAACGTGAAGGGCAAATTTGGATTAGGATATTCCCTGACAAACCTGTTACTAAAAAGCCTGCAGAGGTTCGTATGGGTAAAGGTAAGGGAGCTCCTGAATATTTTGTTGCACCAATAAGCCCGGGTCGTATTATGTTCGAAGCAGAAGGTGTGCCACTTGAAGTTGCACAAGAAGCTCTTCGCCTTGCAGCTCAAAAGTTGCCGGTAAAAACAAAATTTGTTGTTAGACGTGATTATAACGAAGCATAGACTATAAAATATAGATCATGAAACCAGAAGTAATAAAAGAAATGACCACAAGTGAATTGAAGGAGCGCCTTGTTGAGGAGAAAAAGCAGTATGTTAAGCTTCAGATGAGTCATGCTATAAGTCCACTGGATAATCCTGGTGTACTTTCACAGACAAAAAAAACTATCGCACGTATCCATACGGAACTGCGCAAAAGAGAATTGGAAATCAAGTAATTTTTCAGCATAATGGAAAGAAATTTACGTAAAGAGCGAATAGGAGTGGTAACCAGTAACAAAATGGATAAATCTGCAGTTGTTATGGTTGAGCGTAAACTCATGCACCCTAAATATGGTAAATTCATTAAAAAGAATTCCAAGTTTGTAGCTCATGATGCGGATAATGAATGTGGAATTGGGGATAAAGTACGAATAATGGAAACCCGCCCATTAAGCAAAACAAAACGCTGGAGACTTGTTGAAATAATTGAAAAGGCTAAATAATCATGATACAGCAAGAATCAAGACTAAACGTGGCAGATAATAGCGGAGCTAAAGAGGTTTTGTGCATCCGCGTTCTTGGCGGAACAAAGCGCCGATACGCCTCTGTTGGGGATAAAATTATTGTCACAGTTAAAGATGCTATTCCGTCAGGAAATATTAAAAAAGGAACTGTTACAAAAGCAGTAGTGGTGCGTACTAAAAAAGAAATCCGCAGACCGGATGGTTCTTATATTCGTTTTGACGACAACGCCGTTGTGCTGCTGACTGCTTCGGACGAATTGCGCGGAACTCGAATTTTTGGTCCGGTACCACGTGAATTACGCGATAAACAGTATATGAAAATTGTTTCACTTGCCCCTGAGGTATTATAATTGGCAGTGCTATGAAAGCAAAAGTTAAAATTAAAAAAGGCGATACCGTTAAAGTTATTTCCGGTAATGACCGTGGTTCCGAAGGTCGTGTGTTGAAGATTTTTCCCGATACCAACATGGCCATTGTTGAGGGAGCTAGAATGGTGTCGAAACATAGTCGTCCATCAGCTAAAAATTCTAAAGGTGGAATAATTAAGAAAGAAGCAGCTATCAATATTTCTAATTTAATGCTGGTTGATAATGCCGGTAATGTTACCAGAGTTGGCCGCAGGGTTAAAGAAGATGGCACAATTGTAAGATATTCCAAAAAATCTAAGGAGGAAATAAAGTAATGACTTACATTCCACGATTAAGAGAAAAATATGATAAGGAAATAGTTCCGGCACTTATGCAGGAATTTAATTTCAAAACAGTTATGCAGGTTCCAATACTCCTTAAAATATCTGTAAATCAGGGAGTTGGTGGGGC
>CAZJYL010000035.1:0-13538 GCA_964550265.1 uncultured Bacteroidaceae bacterium | reverse complement strand
GCATATAACTATACGCCAAAACACTTACTCTTTGATAATCTTTTTTACAACACGTTTTTGGGGACTCAAAATCTCAATAAAATAAATACCGGGAGCAAATTCTCTTAAGTCAATTTTTATTTCTTTACTAAATTGTGAATCAAAATGCCTTACTCCCATATAATCAAATACTGAAACCGTATTGTAAGCGTCATTAGCAGATACTAACACCATATCATGTGTTGGATTAGGATAAACCAAAACATTTGCATCATAATTAAAGTTGACAATTGAGTTGTTCGGGTTCTCAAAATATATAGGAGCTGACCATAAGCAATTGCTATCTGCCTGCATAGCCTTGGCATAAATCCATTTTTCATTTGTAAGATCAATGGTAAATGTAGTATCAAAATTGCCTGTTATTGAATCTATGCCCAAAATAGTGCCGTTTTCGGAAATCAAACCAAGCCATAGCCAGTTTTCATTATCCACATCGGCAATGCTCAAATGAAATGTAGCCGATTGCCGTACAGTCAAAACGCTTCCCATATCATTCCCATCAACATCCATCCAGATACTTGCATTTTTATCCATGGTGGAAAAAGTTCTTCCCTTTATGATAGCATCAAAAAGGCTTTGTCTTGATAACGTATCAGCCCATATCCCTGCCCTGCAATCGTTATATGTTCCCCAGTTATACTGATGATTATCCTGATTCCAGACCGGCGACACATGCCATCCTTTCGACAAAGCCAGATTATAAAAAGGCTCCTGAGTAACCATTTGAAACTCAAACAAATGAATTGCACTATCAAGTGCACTGCTAATGTATTCAAAATTGTTATAGTCCATATAAGAACCTATACCCAACCCACCCGGATGATTAAACATTGCAAATGCTGGCGGATGATTAAGGAGCCAGTTATAAAATTCAGATATAATATAATGATACCACAAAACCAGAGAATCCCGTATCATGTCACTGGTATTAAAGACATTTATATGTCCGAATTTTTCCGAAGTCCATTCCCAGCCTGCAATACCTACAAAACTGCCAACAACGGTAAAACTATCAGCCATGCTCATACAATTATCCCATTGCCACGGAGTATTCATTGGCACATAAGGTACAAGATGAAAAGAACCTATGTGATCGGTAACAGCCAAAAAATCCAGACCCGCAGAATCGCGGGCAAAAGCAAAGGCATCAGCAGGGCTGGCAACGCCATCGGAATGAGAAGTGTGAGAATGAAGATTCCCGAAATATACATGATAAGGTGATTGGCATACAGCTAAATTAAAGCAAAAGGCAAAAAACACCGGTAGATAATATCTTAAGCAATATTTATATGCATTCATTGCACAAATAATTAATTAAGGCAAATATAAATAATTACCACCTCAAAACATAGCGAAACTTTTCTTGATCTTAACGAACAAGATAATATCTTAAAAAAGCCTGAAATTAATTTTAATTAAGAACGACCAAATTTCATTAAATAAGTTTTTATGAAATCATTTATGTCTCCATCCAGAACAGCCTGAGTATTGGAGGTTTCGTAATCGGTGCGATTATCCTTAACCAATTTATACGGATGCAGTACATAACTGCGTATTTGTGATCCCCATTCAATTTTTTTCTTGCTGCTTTCAATAGCATCTATAGCTTCGCGCTTTTTCCTCAATTCTATTTCATACAACTGCGATTTAAGCATTTGTATTGCCTTTTCACGATTTTGCAGCTGAGAGCGGGTTACCTGACATTCCACAACAATTCCTGAAGGGATATGACGAACGCGTACTGCAGTTTCAACCTTGTTTACATTTTGTCCGCCGGGACCCGAGCTGCGAAAAGTATCCCATTCCAGATCGGCAGGATTTATAACTATATCAATATTTTCGTCAACCACAGGATAAGCATAAATAGAAGCAAAAGACGTGTGGCGGCGTTCATTTGCATCGTAAGGCGAAAGACGCACAAGACGATGTACTCCGCTCTCGCTTTTTAAATAGCCAAATGCGTAATCTCCTTCTATTTCAAGCGAACAAGACTTTATGCCGGCAACATCACCTTCCTGCAGGTCGAGTTCCGTAACTTTATAATTATTTCTTTCGGCCCAGCGAATATACATTCGCATAAGCATTTCGGCCCAATCCTGGCTTTCGGTGCCACCCGCCCCCGAATTAATGGTAATTATTGCACTTAGTTTATCTTCTTCGCCACTAAGCATATTGAAAAACTCAAGGTCTTCGATAGCTTTTTCGGCCGTGGTATAAGTTTGGTCAAATTCTTCCTGAGGCATTTCTCCTGCCGAAAAAAACTCAAGCGCAACCTCAAGTTCATCTACAGCCAAAGCTACTTTGTCATAGCGCGATATCCATGATTTTTTTTCGCTTAGCGATTTAAGAAATTTTTCAGCTTCTTTTGGATTATCCCAAAAATCAGGAGCTAATGGCTTTTTTTCTTCCTCAATAAAATCTGACCTTCTTTTGTCTATGTCAAAGAAACCCCCTTAGCGCATCCAGACGCTTTTTCAATTCTCTAACATCGTCTTTACCTGCCATAATGCAAAATTTTTGCAAAGATAAAAAATAAAGAGTTGATATATTTATGTTAAAACATGTAAGAAAAGTAAATATTACCGCGATTATTTAACAGAAATCGTTACTCTTCAATGCTTCACCTCAAGCCACTTGGTACATTTAACAACAAAACGAATTGTCAGATATATAAATAAGCCAACCCCAAGACCTATCATCCACTCGATATCAAGCATTAATTCATTTGTATAAAATAAATGCTTAAGACAGTTTATAATGGCAAATGAAAGAATTGTGGCAAAAAATCCATGATATTCTCTGCGTATTACGCTTCGCCAGTTGAAATTGCGGCCTGTTTTAACATATCCATTAAGTTTCGGAATAAATGCCGGTGTTTTGGCAGCCCAATCTTCAAATTCCTGTCCGAATTTATTACCAATAAATTGTTCTTCGGCAAACATTATCCGCTCATAATAAATCCAAAAAAAGAACACGGAAAAAATTAAAAATTCCCAGCTGCCAACATAAATAATTAATCCAAGCCACATCAAAAAATTGCCTAAATACAAAGGATGCCGCACTACGGAATATAATCCCGTAGTGTTAATATGATCGGCAATTTGTTTTTCGGTGTTACGTCCTGAAGTTCCTCGTGGAGTATGACCTATAGCTATTGCACGAATTATCATTCCCAGTCCCGAAACGCCAAGGCATATTAAACTCCACCAATATTCCTGATATGGTATGAATTCATCATTGTCAAGCCATATAGCCAAGGTGGCAAACAAATATAAAACAAGAGGTATATAGCTTCTGTATTTGAAAAGAAAATTTCCGCTCTTTTCAAATTCTCTTTTTAATGACATAGTTTTGCCTTATTTCAATAAGGATAGAAAGCAAAATTAGTTCCCAGATAATAAGACTGGGTGCCCAGCATGTCTTCAATGCGCATTAACTGATTGTACTTGGCAATACGTTCACTGCGGCAGGCACTACCTGTTTTTATTAATCCGGTATTCATTGCAACGGCCAAATCGGCAATGGTAGTATCCTCAGTTTCGCCGCTACGATGGCTTATTATCGAGGTGTATCCATAACGATGGGCCATGTTTATTGCCTGAATGGTTTCCGAAACAGTTCCTATCTGATTTAATTTAATAAGAATTGAATTTGCAATATTTTTCTCAATGCCCTCGGCAAGGCGTTTTACGTTAGTAACAAACAAATCATCTCCCACCAATTGAACTGTGTCACCAATTTTGTCGGTAAGAATCTTCCATCCGTTCCAGTCATCTTCGGCCATACCATCTTCTATAGAATAAATCGGATATTTTTTAGTCCAATCAGCCAAGAAAGAGGCCATGTCTTTTGAGCTTAATTTATCTCCGGTCGATTTTTTGAAATGATATTTTTTGTCGCTTGCATTGTAAAATTCGCTGGCAGCAACATCAAGAGCAATAGCTATGTCAATACCCGGCTTATATTTAGCTTTTTCGATAGCTTCAATGATAACTTTAAGAGCATCTTCATTCGATTTCAAGTTAGGAGCAAATCCGCCTTCGTCGCCAACATTGGTAGAAAGTCCACGTTTTTTCAAAACGTCTTTAAGTGAATGAAATACTTCTGTTCCCATTCTAATAGCCTGCGTAAATGATTCTGCATTAACAGGCATTATCATAAACTCCTGAAAATCAATACTATTGTCGGCATGAGACCCACCATTAATAATATTCATCATTGGAATAGGCAATGTATTTGCATTAACACCACCCAGATATCTGAACAATAATTGATTTGTTTCGGCAGCAGCAGCATGAGCAGCAGCAAGCGAAACTCCAAGAATTGCATTGGCACCTAAGCTTGATTTATTTTCTGTTCCGTCCAGTTGAATCATCAAACTATCTATTTGATTTTGATCGGTAACATCAAGACCTTGTACTTCGGGAGCAATGACTTTATTAATATTGTTAACTGCTTTTAATACGCTTTTACCATTATAAATCTTTTTATCTCCGTCACGAAGTTCATGAGCTTCATGAATGCCGGTAGAAGCGCCTGAAGGTACAGATGCGCGGGCAAAATTTCCGTTTGAGGTAAGGAGTTCAACTTCTACTGTTGGATTTCCACGTGAGTCAAGAATTTGACGAGCATAAACATTTGCAATTGTAGCCATAATTAATTATTTTTAAAATGAAAGACAGGATATACATGAATATCCTGTCCAAAATTATGAAAAAATCTGATTGTAATTTTATTTTTTTGTACCGTCATTTTCGGCATCCTGATCCTGAGGAGGATTTTCTTCTGTTTTTTCGGTTTCCTCAGTTTTAATTTCAGCTGCAGGGGTTTCTTCAATTTTTTCAGATTTGACCTCAGCCGCAGGTGCTTCTTCTGTTTTCTTGGTTCTAGATCTACGGGTACGACCTGTGGTAGTTTTCTTAGCTTCTTTTGTACCAAGCATTGCCTCATTGTAATCAACAAGTTCCATAATGCACATGTCGGCATTATCTCCTGCACGCATACCGGTTTTAAGTATTCTGGTATAACCACCGGGTCTGTCGGCCACTTTATTTGAAACTTCTCTGAAAAGTTCTTTTACAGATTCTTTATTTTGCAAATATTTAAAAGCCATACGCCTATTATGCATAGTATCTTCTTTCGAAAGCGTAATAATTGGCTCAACAAAACTGCGGAGGGCTTTAGCTTTTTGCAAAGTAGTGGTTATGCGCTTATGCAATATCAGCGAAGATGCCATATTTGACAACATAGCCTCGCGATGTGCCGAATTTCTTCCAAGCTTATTAAATCCTTTTTTGTGTCTCATCTCGGTTAATCCTTATCCAGTTTATATTTTGAAATATTCATTCCGAAGTGTAAATTTTTAGACTTCACCATTTCTTCAAGTTCAGCCAAAGATTTCTTTCCAAAATTTCTAAACTTCAGAAGATCGTTTTTATTATAAGAAACTAGTTCTCCCAATGTTTCTACATCAGCTGCCTTCAAGCAGTTAAGAGCTCTTACGCTCAAATCTATGTCAGACAATTTTGTTTTAAGCAAATGACGCATGTGTAAATAATCTTCGTCAAAATCATCTGCAATAGTTTTTTCAATTGGTTCTATATCAATTTTTTCATCTGAAAATAGAACGAAATGCTGAATTAAAATCGACGATGCTTCTTTAAGAGCTTCTTTGGGGTGAATAGAACCATCGGTTTGAATAGTAATAACAAGTTTTTCGTAGTCGGTTTTTTGCTCAACGCGATAGTTTTCTATTTCATAATTGACATTGGTAATTGGGGTAAATGTAGCATCCATTACTATATAACCAATATCCTCAATAGAAGGTTTAAGATCTTCGGCGGGAACATAGCCACGTCCTTTTTCGATATTTAGTTCAAAACTCAATTTTACAGTCGGGTCAAGATGGCAAATAACTAAATCCGGATTTAAAACCTGAAATCCGGAAAGAAATTTATTTATGTCACCGGCGGTTACAACTTCCTGGCCTTGAAACACGGCGTTAACATGTTCGGAGTTAAGTTCTTCTATCTGGCGTTTTAACCTGACCTGCTTGAGATTAAGCACAATGTCAACAACATCTTCTACAACGCCATTAATAGTAGAAAACTCATGAAGAACATTATCGAATTTTACACCGGTTATACTAAAACCTTCAAGAGAAGATAATAAAATACGCCTAAGTGCATTCCCAATGGTTATACCGTAACCCGGCTCCAATGGTCTGAATTCAAACACACCTTTGCGGTCGTCAGATTCAAGTTGAATAACTTTATCCGGTTTTTGAAAATTAAGTATGGCCATATTTTGAATTTATGGTTTTTATTTATTATACAATTCAACAATCAACTGTTCGTTGATAGGTTCCGGAATAACTTCGCGCTCCGGATAGTTCAAAAACTTACCTTCCATTTTATCGCCATCCCATTCCAGCCAGCTATAGCTGTTGTTATGTCCATTTAGCGATTCTGAAATAATTTCAAGATTCTTCGATTTTTCACGAACAGAAACTACGTCACCGGCCTTAAGCAGATACGAAGGGATATTTACCACTTTTCCATTTACCTCAATGTGCTTATGGCTAACAAGTTGACGAGCTCCATCGCGGGTCTTGGCAATACCAAGACGATAAACAGTATTATCAAGACGAGATTCTATAAATTGCAACAGAATAACACCTGTAACACCTTTTTTTGAGCTTGCTAAAAGGAACAATTTTTTAAATTGTCTTTCCAAAATACCATAAGTATATTTGGCTTTTTGTTTTTCGGCCAGCTGAATACCATATTCCGAAACTTTTCTTCTGCGCTTGCTCAGACCATGCATTCCCGGCGCATATTTTTTCTTTTCTAAAAACTTGTCGTGTCCGTAAATAGGCTCTTGAAATTTACGGGCAATTTTCGACTTAGGTCCAATATATCTTGCCATATCTTACTTTTTTCTACAATAATTAATTAAACCCTTCTACGTTTAGGAGGACGACAGCCATTATGTGGTATCGGTGTAACATCAACTATTTCTGTTACTTCTATTCCTGCACCGTGAATACTACGGATGGCGCTTTCTCTTCCCGATCCCGGTCCGCAAACAAATACTTTTACTTTGCGTAAACCAGCATCAAAGGCAACTTTTGCACAATCTTCAGCAGCAACCTGCCCTGCATAGGGGGTATTTTTTTTACTTCCTCTAAAGCCCATTTTCCCGGCTGATGACCAGGATATTACCTGACCGTCTTCGTTGGTCAACGAAACAATGATATTGTTGAAGGTAGCCTTTACATATGCATTGCCGAAAGGCTCAACTTTAACCTTACGTTTTCTGACCGTTTTTGTTTGTTTTGCCATATTTGAATATTTTCAATTTTTATCAACCCTTAGGTGCCTTTTTCTTATTGGCTACAGTTTTTTTCTTTCCTTTACGAGTACGGGCATTGTTTTTTGTGCTCTGTCCTCTTAACGGTAACCCAAGACGATGGCGAATGCCACGATAACAACCTATGTCCATCAATCTTTTTATATTCATTTGCACTTCGCTGCGAAGCGCTCCTTCTGTCTTAACTTCATCATTTATAATCTGACGAATAGCTAAAAGGTCATTATCGTTCCAATCTTGTACTTTTTTGTCAAAGTCAACATTGGCTTTCGTTAAAATCATACGGGCAGTTGAACGACCTATGCCATAAATATAGGTCAAGCCTATCTCGCCTCGTTTGTTTTTTGGTAAATCAATTCCTGCAATACGTGCCATATATTGTATTTTTCAAATTCCTTATTTACCCTGACGCTGTTTAAACTTAGGGTTCTTTTTGTTGATTACATACACGCGACCTTTACGTCGTACAATTTTGCAATCCGGGGTGCGTTTCTTAACTGAAGCTCTCACTTTCATAGTGCTGTCAAATTTTTATTTATATCTGAAGGTAATACGTCCTTTGGTCAAATCATAAGGTGAAATTTCTAATCGAACTTTATCGCCGGGTAGGATTTTAATATAATGCATACGCATTTTACCAGAAATATGCGCAAGAATAACATGCCCATTTCCTAATTCAACACGAAACATTGCATTGCCTAAACTCTCTACAACAGTTCCATCTTGTTCTATCGCACCTTGTTTTGCCATATTTTATTTACACTCTGTTTTCTATATATTCGTATGTTGAAATAATTTCAGGAGTTTCTCTAACAACAACCATGTGTTCAAAATGGGCACTATTGCTTCCATCCCGTGTTCTGATTGTCCATCCGTCAGCCTCTTGATATACGCGCCATGTTCCTAAATTAATCATCGGCTCAATGCATATTACCATATTTTCCAATAACGGAAATCCCTGTCCTCGCTTACCATAGTTAGGTATTTCGGGTTTTTCATGCAAGTTTCTGCCTATCCCATGTCCGACCAAATCTCTTACTACATGAAACCCATTACGCTCTACATGAAGCTGAATTGCATAACCAATATCACCAACAAATCTTCCGGGCTTTGCCTCTTCGATACCTTTGAGCAATGATTCTTTTGTTACTTTTACCAGGTCCGACGATTTTTTATCTACTTCGCCCATAATAAAAGTGTAGGCATAATCTCCAACAAACCCATTTAAAACAACACCACAATCTACCGACACAATATCGCCTTCCTTTATAACTCTGCTGCCCGGTATCCCATGCACCACCTGATCGTTTATAGATATACACAAAGTAGCAGGATAACCGTTATAGCCTTTAAAAGCAGGTACTCCTCCGTTATCGCGTATAAACTCTTCGGCGAATTTATCAATCTTTCGGGTTTCAATTCCCGGCTGAAGTAAGCGAGCTACTTCTCCTAAAGTTTTTCCAACAAGTAAAGAACTTTCCTTTAATAATTCTATTTCCTCTTCACTTTTCTGAAGCATATTTATTAAATCCCTCCCATACCGGTAGAGCTACGCCCCTTGATACGGCCCGATTTAGTTAAACCATCATAATGCCTCATAAGCAAGTGGCTTTCTATTTGCTGCAGAGTATCCAATACAACGCCAACAAGAATTAGCAATGAAGTACCTCCATAAAATGCAGCAAACTGGCTGTTTACACCAAATAAGCGGACAATTGCAGGCATAATGGCAACCAAAGCCAAGAATAACGACCCTGGCAAAGTAATTCTAGACATAATAACATCAATTTCCTCAGCCGTGCGTTTACCAGGTTTAATACCAGGAATAAAACCGCCGTTTTTCTTCAGGTCCTCAGCCATTTGCTTAGGGTTAATAGTAATAGCAGTATAAAAATAAGTGAAAAGAATAATCAAAACAGCAAAGACAAAATTATACCAAAATCCATTTGGATTAGTAAATGCAGCAATAAAGCCCGAAAGCGTTTCGCTGTTAGCAAAACCGGCCAATGTAATAGGCAAGAACATTATAGCCTGCGCAAAAATAATAGGCATTACCCCTGCAGCATTTACCTTAAGAGGTATATATTGTCTAACACCCCCGTATTGTTTGTTGCCAACCACTCTTTTTGCAAACTGAACAGGTATTTTTCTGGTGCCCTGTACAAGCAAAATAGTCATTAACACAACAAAAATCAAAGAAATTATTTCGATTATGAAAACCATTAATCCACCGCCGGCAATTTCCATACGCGATGCAAATTCGGCTAATAAGGCAAATGGCAATCGGGCAATAATTCCAATCATAATAATTAACGAAATACCATTACCAAGACCTTTTTCGGTAATTCGTTCCCCAAGCCACATTACAAATAAAGTACCTGCAGTAATAATTACAGTAGAGGATAGTCTAAATAAAAATGGTACCTGACTAACAGTTGGATCAAACGGGTAAATTCCACCTGCAGGAATTTGAGCAGTCAAATTGGCAATATAACCCTGAGCTTGAGCAGCAGTGATTATAACAGTTAAATACCTGGTAATTTGGTTTATCTTTTTACGCCCACTTTCACCTTCGCGCTGTAGTCTTTGGAAATATGGTATAGCCATTCCCAGCAACTGCACAACAATAGAAGCTGAAATATAAGGCATAATACCCAAAGCAAAAACTGAGGCATTCGAAAAAGCACCGCCGGAAAACATGTTTATTAAACCAAGTAAACCTTCCTGCCCTTGATTTTGCAATTGACCTAACGCCTTCGGATCTATACCTGGTAAAATAACATAGGATCCAAAACGATATATCAAAACAATCAACAATGTGTAGAAGATTCTTTTTTTAAGATCTTCTATCTTATTGATATTCTTGATAGTACTTATGAAACGACTCATTAAAATTAAATTTTTATTGCTTGACCACCTTGTTCTTCAATAGCCTTAATGGCAGTAGATGAAAAAGCATGAGCTTTAACATCAAGTTTCATGGTAAGTTTACCTCTACCAAGAATTTTTACAATATCATTTTTTGAAATCAGCCCATGGGCGAGTAATATTTCAGGTGTAATTTCCTGCAATTTATGTTCTTCGGCAAGTTTTTGCAACATGTCGATATTAAGGGCACGATATTCTACACGATTAATATTTTTAAAGCCAAATTTAGGAACTCGACGCTGCAAAGGCATCTGACCTCCTTCAAAACCAATTTTTCGACTATAACCACTACGTGACTGGGCACCTTTATGACCACGGGTAGATGTTCCTCCATAGCCAGAACCTTGTCCTCTAGCGATGCGTTTTTCTTTTTTTGTTGCTCCAGCAGCCGGTTTTAAATTACTTAAATCCATTGTTACAAGTTTTTATTAAGGTCAGATTTCTTCAACTTTTATCAAATGATTCACTTTTCTGATCATACCCATAATTTGAGGTGTAGCTACATGCTCAACACTGGCATGAATTTTTCTCAACCCTAAAGCCTTAACGCTTTTACACTGTGGGCTTGGGCGACCAATCATACTTCTGATTAATGTGATGCGAATTTTTTTCATTTTTTATCGGATTAACCGTTAAACACTTTATCAATTGACACTCCTCTAAGTTGTGCTACCATATGTGGGTCTTTCAGATTCAACAAAGCATCTACTGTAGCTTTAACTACATTATGTGGATTCGATGAGCCCTTTGATTTAGCAAGAACATTCTTAACTCCAACACTTTCCAATACAGCACGCATAGCTCCACCGGCAATTACACCGGTACCGGGGG
This sequence comes from uncultured Bacteroidaceae bacterium, assembly GCA_964550265.1. Lineage (GTDB taxonomy): Bacteria > Bacteroidota > Bacteroidia > Bacteroidales > DTU049 > GWF2-43-63. Next base: position 2,369 of record CAZJYL010000035.1, on the reverse strand, counting down.
CTGCCGGCTTTAGAAAAACTGTGGCTCCGCCATATTTCCCTTCCTGCTGATGAGGCAATGTTCCTTTAAGGATTGGAATACGATATAAGTTTTTCTTTGCATCCTCAATACCTTTTGATATGGCTGATGTAACCTCTTTTGCTTTTCCAAGGCCATAACCAACAACGCCATCTTCGTTTCCAACAACAACTATAGCCGAAAAGCTAAAGGTACGACCACCTTTGGTTACCTTGGTAACTCTTTGGATACTTACAAGACGATCTTTGAATTCTATATCGCTCGATTTAACTCTATTTACACTAATATTAGCCATATTACTCAGAATTTTAATCCCATTTCTCTGGCTGAATCAGCCAAAGCTTTTACTCTTCCGTGATATTGATAACCATTTCGATCGAAAACAACCGACTGAATTCCTGCCTCAAGTGCACGCTCAGCTATAAGCTTTCCAACCAATTTTGCCTTATCGGTTTTAGTAGCTTTTTGATCGGCAATACCTTTTACGCGAGAGGATGCTGATGCCAAAGTCTTTCCTTGTTTGTCATCGATAATTTGAACATAAATTTCCTTGCAACTTCTGAAAACAGATAGACGCGGACGCTCATCGGTTCCCGAAACTACTTTACGTATACGCATTTTAATGCGTTTTCTGCTAAATTCTTTTCTGCTTTTGATAGCCATAATTGCCTCTTTTATTATTTAGCCGCAGCAGCCTTACCAGCCTTACGACGTAAAACTTCATTTTGAAATTTAACACCCTTACCCTTATATGGCTCAGGTTTACGGAATGAACGTATCTTAGCCGCTATCTGACCAATAAGCTGCTTGTCATGTGACCTTAAGATAATTGTTGGGTTTTTACCTTTTTCGGTTATTGTTTCAACCTGAACCTCTTTTGGTAATTCAAACAAGATGTTATGCGAATGACCAAGACTCAAATCTAATATTTGTCCGTTTGATTGACATTTAAAACCAACACCAACAAGCTCCATTGTAGTAGTATATCCCTCAGATACGCCTTTAACCATATTGGCAAGCAATGAACGATACAAACCGTGATACGATCTGTTTTGACGCTCGTCATTTGGCCTGCTCAAGCTAACAACTGAACCATCAACGTCAATCTTTATTTCAGGCGCAACTTGCTGTGATAACTCACCTTTAGGACCTTTAACAGTTACAACATTATCCGGAGTAATGTTTATCTGAACTCCTGAAGGTATATCAATTTGTTTTTTTCCGATCCTTGACATTTGGGTTTCCTCCTGTAATTAATTATGACACAAAACAAATGACTTCACCGCCAACATTTTCTCTCCTTGCTTGTTTATCAGTCATAAGACCCTTTGATGTACTGATAATGGCAATACCTAATCCGTTCATAACTTTCGGTAACTCATTACACGAAGAATATTTGCGTAATCCCGGGCGGCTAACGCGTTTAATTTCAGTTATGGCCGATAGTTTATTAATTGGGTTATACTTTAAGGCAATCTTAAGAGTACGCGGCATAGTATTTTCCTCAACTTTATAATTGAGGATATAACCGTTCTCGTGTAACAACTTAGCAAGTTCAACCAGCATTTTGTTTGAAGGAGCTTCAACAATACGGTGGTTCGCTTTAATAGCGTTTCTTACGCGAGTCAAAAAATCTGCAATGGAATCCGTTACCATTCTATATTATTTTTTTATTTTACCAACTAGCTTTTTTTACTCCAGGAATTTCTCCATTCAAGGCCATTTGCCTAAAATTTATGCGCGAAATTCCAAACATGCGCATATATCCTTTAGGACGTCCTGTTAATTTACAGCGATTATGCATTCTGATTCGAGAAGCATTTTTTGGAATTTTTTGCAAAGCAACAAAATCGCCTGCAGCTTTCAATGCTTCCTTCTTTGCTGCATATTTATCAACCATTTTTTGACGCTTCAATTCGCGAGCTTTCATTGATTCTTTTGCCATACCTTACTGTTTTTTAAATGGTATACCGAATGATTTTAACAATGCATGAGCTTCTTTATCATTTTTGGCAGAAGTAACAAAGGTTATATCCATACCGGAAATCTTATTAATCTTATCAATATTTATTTCCGGAAAAATAATTTGCTCAGTTACGCCGAATGTAAAATTGCCGCGTCCATCAAACCCTTTATCGCTAATACCTCTGAAATCACGGATCCTGGGAATAGAAACCGAAATCAAACGGTCTAAAAATTCATACATGTTTTTTCCACGTAAAGTAACACGCACGCCAACAGGCATACCTTTACGTACTTTGAAGTTTGAAATATCTTTTCTCGATTTTGTTTGAACAGCTCTTTGACCGGTAATGTTAGTCATTTCGTCAATTGCAAAATCTATTAACTTC